>NZ_QEZJ01000031.1:0-163914 GCF_003992965.1 Xanthomonas sp. BRIP62409
CCCCGGCCCGTGCTGGCGGCGCGGGCGCTCCAAGGCACGCGCGCCAATGGCGCGCAAACCGCGCCTTCTCGCCCCGGCGGGAGAGGGGCACCCTTGCGGTGTCGCCGGGCAGCGCGATCACCGACCGACTCTGGATTTTTGATGACCACCACCCCCTTCCCGCTCGAACCCACCGCCGTCGACGCACAGGCCGCCATCGCCGAGGAGTTCTCCTTCTTCGGCGACTGGTCCGAGCGCTACCAGTACCTGATCGACCTGGGCCGCAAGCTGCCCAGCTTCCCCGAACAGTGGAAGACCGAAGAACACCGCCTGCATGGCTGCCAGTCGATGGTGTGGATCGTGCCGGAGGGCAATGCCGAGCGGCTGGACTTCCACGCCGTCAGCGACTCGGCGATCGTGTCCGGGCTGATCTATCTGGCCTTGCGCGTGTACTCCGGGCGTAGCGCGCAGGAGATCCTGGCCACCGAGCCGGACTACATCGCCGGAATCGGGCTGGCCAAGCATCTGTCGCCGACCCGCAGCAACGGCGTGGCGGCCATGCTGGCCTTCATCCGCGACACCGCCCGCGCGCAGCAGTGAGTACGCCGACGCCCTCGCCCGCCGCCTCGCTGCGTACGCTGCTCGCCCACCCCGGCTTCGGCCTGGTGCTGCTGTATCGCGTGGCGGCGATGCTGTCGTACCAGATCGTCGCGGTCACGGTCGGCTGGCATATCTACGAGATCACCCGCAATCCGCTCTCGCTCGGCTTGATCGGCCTGGCGGAGATCCTGCCGTTCTTCTGCATCGCGCCGTTTGCCGGCTATCTGGTCGATCACCTGCCGCGCCGCCGCCTGGGCACGATCGCGGTGCTGGGCCTGGTCGCCACCGCTCTGCTGTTGCTGGCCATCACCCATGGCTGGCTGCCGGTGCAAGGCGTGTGGCCGATCTATGCAGCCATCGCGCTGACCGGTGCGGCACGCTCGTTCCTGTCGCCGGTCTATAACGCGCTGTTCGCGCGTGCGCTGCCGCGCGAGGCCTTCGCCCGTGGCGCCAGCATCGGCAGCGTCACCTTCCAGGCCGGCATGGTGATCGGCCCGGCGCTGGGCGGCGTGCTGGTCGGCTGGGGCGGCAAGGGGCTGGCCTATGGCGTGGCCGCCAGCGTGGCGTTGGTGGCGATCCTGGCACTGGCGCTGTTACGGGTCAGCGAGCCGGTCAACACAGGCCCGCGCGCGCCGATCTTCCGCAGCATCGCCGAAGGGGCGCAGTTCGTGCTGTCCAACCAGATCATGCTGGGCGCGATGGCGCTGGACATGTTCTCGGTGCTGCTGGGCGGCGCGGTGTCGATGCTGCCGGCCTTCATCCACGACATCCTGCATTACGGCCCGGAAGGCCTGGGCATCCTGCGCGGTGCCCCGGCGCTGGGGTCGATCGTGGTCGGGGTGTGGCTGGCCCGGCACCCGCTGCAACGCAATGCCGGGCGCATCCTGATGCTGTCGGTGGCCGGCTTCGGGCTGTGCACGATCGCATTCGGCCTGTCGCGGCACTTCTGGCTGTCGGCGGCGATTCTGCTGGTGTACGGCATGTGCGACGGCGTGTCGGTGGTGGTGCGCCAGACCATCCTGCAGCTGGCCACGCCCGATGCGATGCGCGGCCGGGTGTCGTCGATCAACGGCATCTTCATCGGCTCGTCCAACGAGCTGGGCGCGTTCTACGACGGGGTGATGGCGCGCCTGGTCGGCCTGGTACCGGCGGTGGTGATCGGCGGCTGCGTGACCCTGGGCGTGGTCGCCACCACCGCGTGGAAGGCGCCCAAGCTGCGCACGCTGGATCTGCGCGACCTGCAGTGAGCCCTGCAACGATGCGGTGCCGGTTGCACCAATGCAGCCGGCACTGTTTCGCTGCGTATGCCGGGCCGGGCACGGCACGCCCGTACATCTGGCCCACATCAGGCAAGCGACCCCCACCAGGCCGCCTGCCCTGCGTCAGGCATGTCGATGCATCGAACGCCATTGCGTGTGCGCGATGCGCACAAAAAACCCCGCACATGGCGGGGTTTTTTAGTCGACGGACAAGGCCTGGACCCTGTCGAACGATCAGTCGCCCTGCTGCTTCTGCAGGTGCTCCCAACGCTCCTGGGCGTCGATGGTGCGCTCGGCGGTCAGACGCGCTTCCAGGCGGTCGATGCCGATCTCTTCGCCGGTGTCCACGCAATAGCCGTAATCGCCGTCTTCCAGGCGCTTGAGCGTGCTGTCGATCTTGCCGATCAGCTTGCGGTGACGGTCGCGGGTACGCAGCTCCAGCGAGTTCTCGGTCTCGCGCGTGGCACGCTCGGCTTCGTCGCCGATGTCGCGCACTTCTTCGCGCAGGTTTTCGATGGTCTGCTTGGACTCTTCGACCAGGTCGTTGCGCCAGCTCTGCAGACGCTGACGGAAGTACTCCTGCTGCAGCTTGCTCATGTACTCCTCATCGGCTGCAGGCTTGTAGCCCTGCGGCAGGATCGGACGACCGGTGGCTTCATCGGTCTTGTACTCGACCACCTTGTACTTGGTCTTGGGGGTCGGGCTGGACGGCTTGGAGGTCACGGCCACGGCCACCTTGCCGACCGGACGGGTCGCGGCGGGCTTGGCGGGGGCTTCGGTTTTGGTTGGCGTTTTTGCTGAAGATTTCGAAACGGGCACGGGATTCTTAGGTGACGGGGTCGCAGGCTTTGCCGGCTTCGCAGGGACGGCCTTGGAGGCCGGTGCGGGCGCGGGCTTTTCAGCCTTGACCGGGACTGACTTGGCCGGAGCCGACTTGGTAGCTGGCTTCGGTGCGGACTTGGGCGCCACCGGCTTGGCGGCCGGTTTGGCGGCAGCCGGAGCTGCCTTGTTCGCCGCCGGCTTGGCAGCACTCTTGGCGACAGGAGATTTTACAGGTTTGGAGGCCGCGGCTTTGGACGCTGCGCTCTTGGAGACCGGCGCCGGCTTGGCCGTGGTCTTCGTCGCAGCTGCCTTCTTGGCGACAGGCGGCTTGGCGGGCGATGTCGCCTGCTTGGCGGCCGGTTTTGCAGCGGCGGGCGCCGCTGCCTTCTTCGCAACGGGTCTGGCGGACTTCTTGGCGGCCTCTACGGCCTTTTTTGCAGGTTTTTTAGCAGCCACGAAACGCTCATCCTTGGTTCCCCCGGGGCCCGGGAAAGCGGGCCTTTATAGCTTACCCCACGGACCCCCGGCAACCACGTATTAATCCAAGTGGCATATCATTGGCAAGTGATCTCACGCCTGCTCATTGCGCTGCTGCGCTTCTACAAGCGGTTCATCAGCCCCTTGCTGGGGCCGCGCTGCCGTTTTGCGCCCAGTTGCTCGGAGTATGCGATGACCGCGATCGGCCGCTTCGGCCCACTGCGCGGTTGCTGGCTGGCCACGCGCCGGCTCGGCCGCTGCCATCCATTCCATCCGGGCGGGTTCGATCCCGTGCCCGACGCGCCTGCGTCCGCAGCCTCGCCCGTCTCCCCTTCCTGCAGTTGCAAAGGACCTCATCCATGAGCCGAACCCTCATCGTCAACGCCCGCCTGGTCAATGAAGGCAAGGAATTCGACGCCGATCTGCTGATCGACGCCGGCCGCATCGCGAAGATCGCCAGCAAGATCCCCCCGGCCGCCGGCGACACCGTGGTGGACGCCGCCGGACGCTGGGTGCTGCCGGGCATGATCGACGACCAGGTGCACTTCCGCGAGCCGGGCCTGACCCACAAGGGCGACATCGCGACCGAATCCGGCGCTGCGGTGGCCGGTGGCCTGACCAGCTTCATGGACATGCCCAATACCAATCCGCCGACCCTGGACGCAGCCGCACTGCAGGCCAAGTACGACGCGGCGGCCGGGCGCGCCTGGGCCAACTACGGCTTCTACATGGGCGCCAGCAACGACAACCTGGCCGCGATCCAGACCCTGGACCCGAAGACCGCCCCGGGCATCAAGGTGTTCATGGGCGCCTCCACCGGCAACATGCTGGTCGACAACCCCGAAACGCTGGACGCGATCTTCCGCGACGCACCGACGCCGATCATCACCCACTGCGAAGACACCCCGACCATCGATGCGACGCTGGCGCAGTACAAGGAGAAATACGGCGACGCGCTGACCCCGGAGATGCATCCGGACATCCGTTCGCGGCAGGCCTGCCTGAAGTCGTCGCAGCTGGCGGTGGCGCTGGCGCGCAGGCACAACACCCGCCTGCACGTGCTGCATATCTCCACCGCCGACGAGCTGGCGCTGTTCGAGGCCGGCCCGCTGGTCGATGCCGACGGCAAGCTGCGCAAGCGCATCACCGCCGAGACCTGCATCCACTTCTTGCGCTTTGACCGCAGCGATTACGCGCGGCTGGGCAACCTGATCAAGTGCAACCCCGCGATCAAGGACGCCGAGGACCGCGTGGCGCTGATCGAGGCGCTGGCCGAGGATGTCATCGACGTGCTCGCCACCGACCATGCGCCGCACACCTGGGAAGAAAAGCAGAAGCCCTACGCGCAGGCGCCCTCCGGCCTGCCGCTGGTGCAGTACGCGCTGGTCGCCGCGCTGGAACTGGTGCACGAGGGCAAGCTGCCGATCACCCGCATCGTGCAGAAGTTCGCGCATGCCCCGGCGCAGTTGTTCGACGTGGAAGAACGCGGCTTCCTGCGCGAAGGCTATTTCGCCGACCTGGTGATGATCGACAACACCCCGTTCACCGTGAAGCGCGAGCAGGTGCTGTCCAAGTGCGGTTGGTCGCCGTTCGAAGGCACCACGTTCCGCTCGCGCATCGCCGCGACCTGGGTCAACGGCCAGCAGGTGTGGGATGGCGAACAGTTGCTCGGCAGTGCGGCCGGCCAGCGCCTGACCTTCGACCGCTGATGCGCGCAGCCCTGTTTGGCGCCTGGCTTGCGCTGGCGCCGCTGTCGCTCGCCGTCGGCAGCGCCGTTGCGCAGTCCGCGGCGGCGGCGGACGTGGTGTTTCCGCAAAGCGCGTCGCAGGGCGCGCTGGTGATCGGCAAGGTGCCGGCGGGTAGCCAGGTGCAGTACGCCGGCCGCACGCTGCGCGTCAGCGGCTACGGCAGCGTGGTGTTCGGCATCGGCCGCGATGCCACCGGCCCGTTGCAGGTGCAGATCACCCGCCCCGATGGCAGCACGCAGACCGCCAGCATCGCGGTGACGCCGCGCGACTGGCCGGTGGAGCGCGTCAACGGCGTGCCGCCCAAGACCGTCAATCCGCCTGCGGCGATCGCCGAGCGGATCAAGCGCGAGCAGGCGCAGGTCACCGCCGCGCGCGATCGCGACGATGCCCGCCCCGATTTCGCGCAAGCCTTCATCTGGCCGGTGCAGGGCCGCATCAGCGGGCGCTTCGGCAATGCACGCGTCTACAACGGCCAGCCCGGTGCCGGCCATTCGGGCATGGATATCGCCGTGCCCACCGGCACGCCGGTCAAGGCGCCGGCCGCCGGCGTAGTGACCTTCGCCGCGCCGGACCTGTACCTGACCGGCGGCACCGTGCTGCTGGACCATGGCTTCGGGGTGAGCTCCAATTTCCTGCACCTGTCGCGCATCGACGTGAAGGTGGGCGACCGGGTGGAGCAAGGCCAGGTGATTGCCGCGGTCGGTGCCACCGGGCGCGCCACCGGGCCACACCTGCATTGGGGAATGAACTGGTTCGACGTGCGGATCGATCCGTTGCTGGTGCTGGAACGCAATCAATAGTCGGAGCGTCGGGATCCGAACAAGGCCGGCGCGTGGCGGCATGGTCGCTGCGCCCCACCCGCCGTGCTCGTGTTCGCCGCGGGCCTTTGGGGTATAACCGGAACGACCGTGGATCGTCGTCCTGCAGCAGCGGGCGGGCGGTCGCTGGCGGTCGGTCCAGCGTTTAGGCGCCGGACCGCTTCATCTCCCCTCCCCCGACCGCAGGAGATGTGCGACATGCGCAACGAGCAGCTCAAACCCACCCTGGGCACCTGGCAACTGTGGGGGATCGCCGTGGGCCTGGTGATTTCCGGCGAATATTTCGGCTGGAGCTACGGGTGGGGCACCGCCGGCACGCTGGGCTTTCTGGTGACCACGCTGCTGGTTGCGGTGATGTATACCTGCTTCATCTTCAGCTTCACCGAGCTGACCACCGCCATTCCCAATGCGGGCGGGCCGTTCGCCTACAGCCTGCGCGCATTCGGCACCTACGGCGGCATGCTGGCGGGCCTGGCCACGCTGATCGAGTTCGTGTTCGCGCCGCCGGCCATTGCAATGGCGATCGGCGCCTATCTCAATGTGCAATTCCCGACCCTGGACCCGCGCATCGCCGCGATCGGTGCGTATGCGATCTTCATGGGCTTGAACATCGTCGGTGTGGCGATCGCCGCCACCTTCGAACTGATCGTGACCTTGCTGGCGGTGATCGAGCTGCTGGTGTTCATGGGCGTGGTGGCGCCGGGGTTCAGCGTTGCGCGCTTTGCCGCCAATGGCTGGGCCGGCAGCGATGTGTTCGGCCCGGCGGCGATCTCCGGCATCTTCGCCGCGATCCCGTTCGCGATCTGGTTCTTTCTGGCGATCGAGGGCGCGGCGATGGCGGCCGAGGAAGCGAAGGAGCCGAAGCGTACGATTCCGCGTGCCTACATCGCCGGCATCCTCACCCTGGTGGTGCTGGCATTGGGCGTGATGGTGTTCGCGGGCGGGGTCGGCGACTGGCGTCAGCTCTCCAACATCAACGACCCGTTGCCGCAGGCGATGAAGGCGGTGGTCGGCAACAGTTCGACCTGGCTGCACATGCTGGTGTGGATCGGCCTGTTCGGCCTGGTGGCCAGCTTCCACGGCATCATCCTGGGCTATTCGCGGCAGTTCTTCGCGTTGGCGCGTGCCGGTTTCCTGCCGCACGGCCTGGCCAGGCTGTCGCGCTTTCGCACGCCGCATCGCGCGATTCTTGCCGGCGGCGCGATCGGCATCGCGGCGATCTGCAGCGACAGCGTGGTCAAGATCCAGGGCATGTCGCTGACCGCGGCGATGATCACCATGTCGGTGTTCGGCGCGATCGTGATGTATGTGATGAGCATGCTCAGCCTGTTCAAGCTGCGCCGCGCCGAACCCGGGCTGGAGCGCAGCTTTCGCGCGCCGGGCTATCCGGTGGTGCCGGCCATCGCGCTGCTGCTGGCGCTGGTGTGCCTGGTGGCGATGGTCTGGTTCAACCCGATCGTGGCGCTGATCTTCGTGGGCCTGCTGCTGTTCGGCGGGCTGTGCTGCGTGCTGAGCCTGCGCGGCCAGGCCACGCCGGCGGCCAGTGCCAGATGAGCGGGTTCGCGTTCAGCGCAGGCGGCGAGCGCTTCCGGTTTGCCGATCTCAAGACCCTGCTGGCCAAGGCCACGCCGCCGCGCTCGGGCGACCAACTGGCCGGGCTCGCGGCCGACTCCGGGCTGCAGCGGGTGGCGGCGCAGATGGCGCTGGCGGACCTGCCGCTGCGGCACTTCCTCGAGGAAGCGGTGGTGCCGTATGAAGCGGACGAGGTCACCCGCCTGATCGTCGACCAGCACGATGCGGCTGCGTTTGCCGCGGTGGCGCACCTCACCGTCGGCGGCTTTCGCGATTGGCTGTTGAGTGCGCAGGCCGACGAAGCGGCGCTGACCGCACTGGCACCCGGGCTGACGCCGGAGATGGTGGCAGCGGTCTCGAAGTTGATGCGCGTGCAGGACCTGGTCCTGGTCGCGCAGAAGACCCGCGTGGTCACGCGCTTTCGCAATACGCTGGGCTTGCGTGGCCGTCTGTCCACGCGCCTGCAGCCCAACCACCCTACCGACGATGCCACCGGCATCGCCGCCAGCGTGCTCGACGGCCTGTTGTACGGCAACGGCGATGCGGTGATCGGCATCAACCCTGCCAGCGACAGCCTGGCCGCCACCACTGCGTTGCTGCGCATGCTCGATGCGGTGATCAGCGGTTACCAGATCCCGACCCAATCCTGCGTGCTGGCGCATATCACCACCACCATCGAGGCGATCAACCGCGGCGTGCCGGTGGACCTGGTGTTCCAGTCCATCGCCGGCACCGAGGCGGCCAATGCCAGCTTCGGCATCAATCTGGCGCTGTTGCAGGAAGGCCATGACGCCGGGGTGGCGTTGCGGCGCGGCAGCGTCGGCGACAACGTGATGTATTTCGAGACCGGCCAGGGCAGCGCGTTGTCGGCCAACGCGCATCATGGCGTCGATCAGCAGACCTGCGAGGTGCGCGCCTATGCGGTGGCACGGCAGTTCAAGCCGCTGCTGGTCAACACGGTGGTGGGCTTCATCGGCCCGGAGTATCTCTACGACGGCAAGCAGATCATCCGTGCCGGGCTGGAGGATCACTTCTGCGGCAAGCTGCTCGGCGTGCCGATGGGCTGCGACATCTGCTACACCAATCATGCCGAAGCCGATCAGGACGACATGGACGTGCTGCTGACCCTGCTCGGCACCGCCGGCATCAACTTCATCATGGGCATCCCCGGCTCGGACGATGTGATGCTCAACTACCAGACCACCTCGTTCCACGATGCGCTGTATGCGCGCCAGGCGCTCGGCCTGCGCGCCGCGCCCGAGTTCGAACACTGGCTGGAACAGCAAGGCATCCTGCGGCTGCGCGATGGCCGCTTCGAACTCGGCAGCGAACTTCCCGCACCGTTCCGGCGTGCGCTGGAGCAGCTGCACACCGGCGGCGCGCAATGAGCGCCCCGCCCCCCCCACCACGCGATGCCTGGGCACACCTGCGCCGGCTCACACCGGCGCGCATCGCGCTGGGACGCGTCGGCACCAGCCTGCCGACCGCCGCGCACCTGGATTTCCAGCTGGCGCATGCGCAGGCACGCGATGCGGTGCATCTGGCGTTCGACCCACAGCCACTGCAAACAGCGCTGAAACAGCGTGGGCGCGACAGCATTCTGCTGCACAGCGCGGCGGTGGATCGGCATGCCTATCTGCAACGTCCGGACCTGGGCCGGCGCCTGGGCGAGGAGGCGGCCGCGCATCTGCGTGGCCTGACCGCCGTACATGGCGGCGGACACGATGTGGCTGTCGTGGTCGCCGATGGACTCTCTGCACTGGCCGTGCATCGGCATGCAGCGCAGATGGTGGAGCATATCGACGCCCTGGCCGCGCACGAAGGCTGGTCGCTGGCGCCGGTGGTGTTGGTCGCGCAAGGCCGCGTCGCCATCGGCGACGAGGTCGGCGAACTGCTCAAGGCCCGCCTGGTGATCGTGTTGATCGGCGAACGACCAGGCCTGAGCTCGCCCGACAGCCTGGGCCTGTATCTGACCTACACCCCGCGGGTGGGCCTGACCGACGCGGCGCGCAACTGCATCTCCAACATCCGCACCGAAGGGCTGAGCTACGCCGATGCCACCCACAAGCTCGGGTATCTGCTGCGCGAATCGTTCCGACGCAAGCTGTCCGGCGTGCAACTCAAGGACGAGGCCGAGCAACCGGCGCTGCCGTCGGCCGGCCTGCCCGACGCCGCACCACGGACGTTTCTACTTCCCGATGGTTTGCCGCAGGATGTCGAACGTAGTCGACGTTAGCCGATCTACTTGAGTGCGCCATCCTGCGGATCGCTGGCCGCGTAGGTGCTGGTCGGCAATTCATTGTCGTGTGGGTGACGCAAGGCATTGCGTACCTCTTCCGGCAGTTGCTCGACATCCAGCATCACCTTGCCGGAATGCACATCGCGCACCACCGTCGCCGGCAGCACGAAGTCGCCACCGTTTTCGATATTGACGACGAGCTCGGCGCCATCCTTGCGAATCTCGCGAATTGCACCGACGCCGACTTCGCCGTCGCGCAAAAACACCATCTGGCCGATTTCGATCTGTTGCATCTCGCTTCTCCTGTGGAAGGCGCACGGCACATGTACGCGTGGCGCCTTTGGCGTTCCTGCATGCAGTCAGCAGCTGGTGCCGATCAAGCCTCACAACCGGGCCGGAACCTGCGCAAGCGACAGCACGTGAATGAAGACGATGCAGGCGCCATCGCGAAGATCGCGCCTGCATCGTTCAGGCCTTAGCGCAGCGGAACGTCCGCCACCTTGTCCTGGTAATCCTTCTTCGGGTCGACGCCGAACAGCACCTTGATGCCGGCCAGCAGACTGGAACCGTTAAGCCAGATCTGCGCGTGATCGGTATCCAGGCGCAGCAGCGCCAGCTTGGGATCGTCCTTGCCGCCTTCATACCAGGCCGCGACATGCGGGTTCCACAGACGTTCGACCACGGCCGGATCGGTGTCCTCGCGCAACGAGCCGCTGATGCTGGCGAACAGGTCGTGCCCCTTGCTGCTGAAGGCACCGATGACGCGGCGGCCCTGCCCCAGCATGGCAATCAGCGCATTGTCCTTGGAGGTGAAGAACCAGATCGGGCCACCGCTATCGCCTTCGATCTGCGCCGTCATCGGGCGTGCATGCCCATCTTCCACGCCATCCAGGCCCAGCATCACGGTGCGATCGGACTTCAGGGCTTTCCAGAATTTTTCCTGCAGCTCTTTGGGATCTGCCATCTCGCTATCTCACATGCGCGTGTCTACGCGGGTGGTTCAGTCTGGAAGTCTCCCTGCCCACGGCATGTGACGATGCGCACTCCCGCCTGCACACGGCGGCAACGCGATCGGCCCCTCTGCAATGGTGCACCTGCATAAATGGCGACCGCCCATGCTGCGTGTTTGCGACGCTGTCACCTTGCAGAGCGTGATGCCGGCAAAGCCCTCGAGCATTGCGCCTCGACACCGGGCAGCTGTAGCAACCATGTCAGTAAGCTCGCCTGCCAGGCCGCCCGGCATTGGAGCATGCTCCGCACGCCAACGGTTGGGGATAGCGCGTAGGGACCCGGCGCCTGCTGCCACGACGCTGATTGAGCTTCATCCCGGCGCTCGCTGCAGCCATGCTGCTCAATGAGCCAGGCAAGAAGCGGGCGCTTATGCGCCGGGTCTACAGCTTTTTTGCGATCAGATCCTTCAACGCATGGTTTTCCATTGCCCAACTCGGCATACATCCGCTTGCGCTTGGCGTGCTCGGCTTCAACATCACGCAGCCGCTGCACGTCGGAGGCTTCCGTGCCGCCGTACCTGGACTTCCAGACGTAGTACGTCGCATCGGAAATACCCGGCTCACGGCACACATCCTTGACCTGCTCGCAAGGCAGGAAACATCATGTGGTTCATGAATAAAAAAAACCTCAGTGACGAGCAGGCGACCGCGCTCAGTGAGCAGGCGTGGGCGGCGTTTCGCGAGCAGGATCTGGACACCGCGCTGGAGTCCTTCCAGACCCTTGCCAAGGCGTGCCCTGCCGACCCGCGCTGGATGAACGGCGTTGGCGCGGTGAGCCTGGCGCGTGAAGATCACGCCGACGCTCATCGACACTTCCAGATGGCCGCCGAGCACGATTATCCCGGCGGCCACTACAACCTCGGCATCTTGGCCTATCAGGACGGTGATCACGACGCTGCCCGCCACCACTTCCAAAGGGCCGCCGAGCACGATTATCCGGGCAGCCACTACAACCTCGGCAGCATGGCCTTCCAGGAGGGTGATCACGACGCCGCCCGCCAATACTTCCAGAAGGCCGCCGCGTACGATTGCCCCCGCAGCCACTTCTACCTCGGCAGCATGGCCTATCAGGACGGCGATCACGACGCCGCCGTCGAGCACCTCGACAACGCCGTGCGCCACGATCATGCGGAGGCGCTGAACCTGCTTGGCGACGTCCATCTGCACGCCAAGCGCTACCCGCAGGCCGAGCAGGCCTATCGGCGCGCTGCCGAGCTGGGGAATGTCGACGGCTACAACAACCTCGGCCTGCTGTACCTGCAGCTCGAGGACTACCAGCAGGCCAGGCAGGCATTGTTGCAGGCGCTGGAATCCGATCACGTCTACGCCCAGCACAATCTGGCGGTTGCCTACCACCGCCTGGGCGAACTCGAGGCGGCCGAGCGCTGGTATCTGATTTCCTTCTCCAAGCACGGCAACCTGCAGTCGCTGGAGAACCTTGGCCACGTGTATGGCGAAAGTGGGCGTGAAGTCGAGGGCCGGACGCTAGTCGACGCCTCCGACAAGCTCTACGAAAATCAGCCTCTCAACGATTACGAGCAGGCGTTGATCGATCGTTTGCTGATCTGAATCGCGATGACCTTGCGGAGAATCCTCAACGGCTCTTGAGAGAGGCGCTGGGTAATGCAGCCATACAGGGTGATCTGGGCCTGCCGCCCGATCTGCAGATTAGTGGGATTGCCCTGCTGGCCCACGATCTGTCGACACATCCGGCGAAGTACGCGATGCGCCACCGTATCCCGTACGCCAGCATCGCCACCCAGCGCACCAAGCTGGCGCCGAAGTTGGCCGTGCATGTGGGCGGCTGCGTCCGCGCCGCCGGCCTGATGTAGGACAGCGCAGATCGGCGGATAGCGCCTCAAGGACCTTTTTTATGTCCTTTCCTTGCCGCAAGGACTAATACAAGACATCAATTACAGCGACTTTTGGCGGCTTATCCTCACTATATTTAACAATGACTTTAATGCCTTTCTTTAATTTATGAACGTCGTTTGGCCTTACCAACCCTTTCGCAGTATGTAGATTCCGTTTTCCAGCAATATTAAGTGATACCTTGAAATCATAGAAGAATTCATCACCATGCTTGGTGTCTATTGGCGACCAACTTTTAGGCTCGGTAGTCATTATTTCACCATGCCATTCCCCCTTGGTCTTCCAGTTTCTTATATCCACCAACTCGTTTTTATCAGGCTTGAAGATTGAAAACATCACGAACAAACCAATGGCAGTCATTAAAATGCCGACGATAAATGGTGTTTCAGTTAAAAAATGCATCTTCACCTTCATATAAATAAATGTATCGCGCCGACCTGGGCGCGCCTGGCACGAGGGCATCGGCAGCAGCCTGTCCGCCTACGTCAACGGTAGCTCGCCCAATGGCCAGGTCACGGTGCGCAATTCCGGCCTGGGCAGCCACATCCGCAAGACCGCACCATGCAATGCATCCACCGTCAGCCGCCCGTACTGCAGCAGCACCCGTGTCAATTCAGCCAACCGTTGCTACGAATACGGCAATAGCGGTGCCGGCAGGCGGACCGACGGCTGCCACACCAGGTCATCCGCGTCGCCGGATCGCAACGCGTAGACGTTGCCACCCCCGCCTGTCGGCAAGCCGTGTGATGCGGTACGCCGACAGGCGTTGTCTTTCCTGCGATTGCGGCACCTTCGCCACGTCGTTGGTCGTGCTCTGACGGAACCGCAGATCCGCGCGCTCAGTCTGCGCCGCTGGCAGCACGCCAGCTATGCCACAGCTGCTGCACCGGCGGTGGATACGCTGCCTTGCCGGCAAGCTCGCGCTGCAGGCGCAAGCGGGCCAGCCGCGACCATACCCGATGCGGGCGCGCCAACGCCGCTTTGCGCGGCCAGGCGCGCAGCAACTGCGTGCGCCATGCAGCGAGCGTCATGTCACCGGGCGCGGCGCTGTCGCCGGCCACCCGCTGGCGGGCGTCCAGCCATTGCAGCGCCACCGCAGCGGCATCGCCAGGCTGGGTGCGCGCAAATAGCGCGGCTTCCACGGCGACCACGGCCTCGGCGAAGGCCCGCAATCTCGCCAACGCCTGCTGCAGCGATTGCGGTTGCGCACGCGCGTCCTGCATGGCAGGCAGGGTGTCGGCCAGTTGCGCCCATGGCGCAGGCACCGGCTCCAGCACACGCCCGAGCGGATGGCGCGAGCGCTGCTGCGACCAATCGCGCAGCTCCTGCTGCCACCATGCCAGCTTGGCGTCGGCCGGCAACGGGTCGCCGGCGATGTTCATGATGTCTTCCCATTCCTGCAGCAGCGCAAACCAGGCCGCCGTGAGGCGTCGCTGCGGCTCGGGAATGAATGGCTCGGCAACCGACCACTCCGGCCAGCGGGTGCGCCACTTGTCGAGAAAACTGTCGAGAGCGCTGGATTGGCTCATGGCGGGTCCAGAAGAAAACGAAAGAAGATCAGATCTGCGGCCACGCCACGGCGTCCCACAGTGCCTGCGGCTGCGCCACGAGCACGTCGGCCTGCCAGCGCGATGGCTCGTCGTCGTGCAGCCGATAGCCCCACAACACCGCCACCGACGGCATCGCCGCTGCGCGCGCGGCGAGAATGTCGCGCTCGTCGTCGCCGACGTAGACGCACTGCGCCGGCGCAACGCCGATGCGCTCGGCCGCTGCCAGCAAGGGCAACGGGTGCGGCTTGCGCTCGGCCAGCGTATCGCCGCCGATCAGCACCGCGCAGCGCCGCTCCCACCCCAGCTGCGGCAGGATCAGCCGGGCCAGATATTCGGGCTTGTTGGTGACCACGCCCCAGATGCAACCGGCGCGCTCCAGCCGCAGCAGCAGTTCGTCGACACCGTCGAACAGCTGCGACCGCGTGCCGATCAAGCCTTTGTAACGACGCAGGAATTCCGGCACCAGCGCATCGCGCTCGACCGCATCGCGTTCGGCAAACGCCACTGCCAGCATCGCGCGCGCGCCCTTGGACACCACCGGACGCAACTGCGCCAACGCCATCGGCGCGCGCCCACGTTCCTCCAGCATCGCATTGACGGTCGCCAGCATGTCCGGCGCACTATCCAGCAAGGTGCCATCCAGATCGAACAACACCGCACGCGGAAACCTCATCGCCGCCCCGCCGCTCTGCGCTTGCCTGCCGTCATCGGTAACTTGCGATTCGGCCGACATCAAACACGCACGTGCCGTTGCGAATGCCAAATCTCCACTGCCCAATCCCCGCTCGTCACGGCTTCACCGCATAGGCCAGGTAATTGACCTCGGTCCGCGACGACAGGCGCGCGCGATTGCGCCACGGCTCGTACAGCATGCCGCTGACGTCTGCCAGCTGCAGCTCGGCGCTGCGCAACCAGGCCGCAAGTTCTGCCGGCTTGATGAAATCCTTGTACTGATGCGTGCCCTTGGGCAGCAGCCGCGCGATGTATTCGGCGCCGACCACCGCCAGCGCGAACGCGGCCGGGGTGCGATTGAGCGTGGACAGGAACAGCTTGCCGCCGGGCTTGAGCAGGCTGGCGCAGGCGCGGATGATCGCGGTCGGGTCCGGCACGTGCTCGAGCATCTCCATGCAGGTCACCGCATCGAAACTGCCCGGCTGTTCGGCGGCCAGGTCTTCCACCGACTGCACGCGGTAATCCACCTGCACGCCCGATTCCAGGCTGTGCAGGCGCGCCACCTTGACCAGCTCCGGCGCCAGATCGATCGCCGTGACCTGCGCGCCCAGGCGCGCCATCGACTCGCTGAGCAGGCCGCCGCCGCAGCCGACATCGAGCACGCGCGCACCGGCCAGGCCCAGCCGTGCGGACACATAGTCCAGGCGCACCGGATTGAGCGCATGCAGGGGCTTCTGCGGGCCGTCGGCATCCCACCAGCGGTTGGCCAACGCCGCGAACTTGTCCAGCTCGCTCTGATGGAAGTTGCTGGACGTGGATTGGGTATTCGGATTCATGCGGAGCTCCGTGATGGGATGACGCGCGCTCAGGCGCGGACGGTGCGGATGCGCTCGCGCCACTGCCGCGCATTGGCGACCAGGGCAGCGGTATCCATGTCGATGAGCTCGCGCTGCACCAGCTTGGGCTTGCCGGCGATCCACACATCGGTAACCTGGTGACGGCCGGCGGCGTAGATCAGTTGCGACAGCACATGATGCAGCGGCTGGGTCTCCAGTGCAGACAAGTCGACGCAGACCAGATCGGCCTGCTTGCCAATTTCGATCGAGCCGATCCTGTCGCCGAAGCCCAATGCACGCGCGCCGCCCAGCGTGGCCGCGCGCAGCGTGGTGGCAGCATCCAATGCGGTCGCATCGTTGGCCACTGCCTTGGCCAGGATCGCTGCGGTACGGTTCTCGCTGAACATGTCCAGGTCGTTGTTGCTGGCGCAGCCGTCGGTGCCGATGGCCAGATTCACGCCGGCACGTTGCAGCGCGCAGGCCGGGCAAAAGCCCGAGGCAAGCTTGAGGTTGGACTCCGGACAGTGCACCACGCTGACACCGCGCTCGGCGCACAGATGGATTTCCGCGTCGGTGAGCTGGGTCATGTGGACGGCGATCAGGCGGTCGTTGACCAGCCCCAGGCGGTCCAGGCGTGCCAGCGGCCGCTGCCCGTACTGCGCAATCGAATCGGCCACTTCCTGCGCGGTTTCGTGCGTATGCAGATGCACCGGCAGATCCAGCTGGTCGGCCAGCATGCGCACGCGTTCGAAGTTGGCGTCGTTGACCGTGTACGGCGCATGCGGCGCGAACGCGGTGCTGATCAGCGGATCGTCGCGCCACTGGTCGTGCAGCTCGCCGGCCCGTGCGAAGTATTCGTCGTCCGACGATGCCCAGGCGGTGGGGAAATCGATGATCACCGCGCCGACCAGCGCACGGAAGCCGTGCTGCTTGTAGACGGCCGCCTGCACATCGGCGAAGAAGTAGTTTTCGTTGACGCAGGTGGTCCCGCCACGCAGCATTTCGGCGATCGCCAGCGTGGTGCCGTCGGCCACGAATTCCGGCCCGATCACCGCCGCCTCCACCGGCCAGATGTGCTGCTGCAGCCACACCATCAGCGGCAGATCGTCGGCCACGCCGCGCAGCAGCGTCATCGGGTTGTGGGTATGCGCGTTGACCAGGCCCGGGATCAAGGCTGCCTCCGGGCGCGAGACGGTCCGGGTCGGCGCGAATCGCAGGCGCGCCTCGGCGGTCGGCAGGATCGCCACGATGACGCCGTTGTGCACCGCCACCGCGTGATCGTCGAGCACCACCGCATGCGGCTCGATCGGCACCACGTAACCGGCTTCGATCAACAGGTCGCACACTTCGGGAGGGGCATTGGTCATGAGCGGATCCATAAAAGGTTAGTTGTCGAACGGCCAGCGGGGATCGCCATCGGCCACCGGCACATAGCGCTGGCCGTTGTAGTGCAGCACCTGGCGCACGCGACGGGTGCGTTCGGTATCGGTGTCGCTGCCAGCGGTGCTCTCCACGGTAGATACATTGGCTGTCAGCATGATGTCCGCATAGCCGGCATGTCCCTGCGGCGCCATGCTCACGCTCAGATTGGCGACGTCGGTGATCACATCGCCCTTCCCCAGACTGCACGGCTCGCCTTTCACACGTCGCCATGCATAGAGATCGCGCTGCAGCACCGGGCGCAGGCTGCGCCCCTCGCGCACCAGCAGGGTCAACGCCTGATTGCTGTAAAAATCCGGGCAGCTGGGCCCGCGCGCAGCACTCCGCACCACCACGCCGATCGCGCGCACGCCCTTGGCCAGGTCGTAACGCGCGGTATCCAGGCGCAGGCTGTCGGCAGCGAGTTCGAAGGCGGCGTCCTCGCCCATTGCCTGCGCGTAGAACGCCAGCACCTTGCCGCTGGCGGCATCGAGCATGGCCACGCGCAACTCAAGGTCGCGCTCGCCAGGCACGGCCTCCGTGTCGCCAGCAAATGCGAGTGCCGCCAGCCGGATCGTCGGGTCGTTCGGCCACCGCTTGCAGGCCTGGGCCACCAGACGGTCGACCGGCAGCGTGGCGGCAGCGCCGCCGACGACGCCGGACGTTGCAATGGCCGCAACGGCAGCCACGTCACCGGCGTCGCAGGTTGCGGCCGCCGATTGCGCCAACGCCGGGCACCCAAGCAGCGCAGCCCACAGCCCCAACCCGACACTGGCACCGCATACCGCTAGCTCAGGCCAGTGTCCCGGACGCATCGTCTTACTTGACGCGCGCCGAATATTCGCCCGAACGGGTGTCGACCTTGATGATCTCGTCCTGGTTGACGAACAACGGCACGCGTACCACTGCGCCGGTTTCCAGCGTCGCCGGCTTGCCGCCGCCGCCGGAGGTGTCGCCGCGCACGCCCGGGTCGGTCTCGGTGATCTTGAGCTCGACGAAGTTCGGCGGCTGCACCCAGATCGGGGTGCCGTTCCACAAGGTCACGATGCAGTCTTCCTCGCCCTTGAGCCACTTGTCGGCGCCGCCCATGCCGGCCTTGTCGGTCTGCACCTGCTCGAAGGTTTCCGGGTCCATGAAGTGCCAGTACTCGCCATCGCTGTACAGGTAACGCATGTCGGTATCGACCACGTCGGCCACTTCCACGTCGTCGGTCGCCTTCATGGTCATTTCGACCACGCGCCCGGACTTGATGAAGCGGTACTTCATGCGGGTGAAGGCCTGGCCCTTGCCCGGCTTGACGTATTCGGTCTCGGTGATGACCGCCGGCTCGTTGTTGACCAGGATCTTCATGCCGTTCTTGACGTCGTTCATGCCAACAGTGGCCATGGTGCAGCTCCTCGATAAGACCACGACCTGCCACAGGCCGTGGCAGGTCGGATTAGAATGGGGCGCCCGCCGCAACCGGCGGGCATTGGTTTTGTGACCGCATATGATACCCGCAGCCCCCCTCGCCTTGCAGCCATCTCCGCCTCCCACCCTGCAGCCGCCACGCTGGCAGCAGCAGTGGCGCGACGCCGTGCGCGACCCGCGCGCGCTGCTGGCGCTGCTGGGCCTGGACGCGCAGGCGGCCGGGATCAGCGACGCAGCCGCCGCCCAGTTCCCGCTGCGGGTGCCGCAGGCATTCGTGGCGCGCATGCGCCGTGGCGACCTGCACGACCCGCTGCTGCGCCAGGTGCTGCCGCTGGACGATGAAATGCGGCTGGTGCCGGGCTTTGACCTGGATGCGGTCGGCGATGGTGCCGCCAAGATCGCGGACGGCGTGATCCAGAAATACCGCGGACGCGCCCTGCTGATCGCCACCGGCAGCTGCGCGGTGCACTGCCGCTACTGCTTCCGCCGCCACTTCCCGTATGCCGAGGAAACCGCCGCGCGTGACGGATGGCGCGACGCGGTCGCCGCGATCGCGGCCGACCCCGGCATCGACGAAGTGCTGCTGTCCGGCGGCGACCCGCTGTCGCTGGCCACCGGCAAGCTGGCCGAACTCACCGACGCGCTGGCCGCCATCGGGCATGTCAAACGCCTGCGCATCCACAGCCGGCTGCCGATCGTGCTGCCCGAGCGCGTCGATGCGCCGCTGCTGGCCTGGCTGCGCAGCCTGCCCTGGCCGGTGGCCTTCGTGGTCCATGCCAACCATGCCAACGAATTCGACGGCGCGGTGGACGCCGCCATGCGCGCCCTGCGCGAGGCCGGTGCGCAGCTGCTCAATCAGGCCGTGCTGCTGCGCGGCGTGAACGACAGCGTGGACGCGTTGGCGGCACTGAGCGAACGCAGCTTTGCCGCCGGCGTGCTGCCGTATTACCTGCACCAGCTCGACCGGGTCGCTGGCGTGGCGCATTTCGAAGTGGACGATTCCCGCGCGCGCGCCTTGCACACCGAGCTGGCCGCGCGCCTGTCCGGCTATCTGGTGCCGCGTCTGGTGCGCGAAATCCCCGGCGATACCGGCAAGCGGCCGCTCTAACCAAGGGCGCCACACACGGGACCCGTAGGAGCGCACCCGGGCGCGACGCAGCATACCGATAACGCCCGTCGCGCCCGGGTGCGCTCCTACGCCGATCAGCCGGCCGCGATCAGCTTGACCATATCGGCCGGGCTCAGCGGGCGGCTGAACCAGTAGCCCTGGCCCAGGTCGCAGCCGCGCTCGCGCAGCAGGTTGAACTGCGCTTCCTGCTCGATGCCCTCGGCCACCACCGTGATGCCCAGCGAATGCGCCATGCCGATGATGGCCGTGGTCAGCGCCAGATCGTCCGGGTCGCGCTGCAGGTCGGCGATGAAGCTCTTGTCGATCTTGACCCCATCCACCGGCACCTGGCGCAGGTGGCTCAGGCCGGAGAAACCGGTACCGAAGTCATCCAGCCAGACCTTTACGCCGGTGCGGTGCAACTGATCGAGCAGGCTGGCGGCCATCATTTCGTCGCCGATCACCGCCGTTTCGGTCAGCTCCAGATGCAGCCGCGCAGCCGGCAAGCCGGACTCGGCCAGGCACTCGGCCACCGTGTCGATCAGGTCGCCACTGCGCAGCTGACGCGGCGAGACGTTGACCGAGATGAACAGGCCATCGCCCACCACCGGCCATTGCGCCGCTTCCAGGCAGGCCGCGCGCAGCACCTTGGGGCCGATCACCTCGATCAGGCCGCTCTGCTCGGCGATATCGATGAAGGTGGACGGCGCAATCGTGCCCAGCGCCGGGTGCTGCCAGCGCAGCAGCACTTCCACCCCCACCAGCACACGGTCGCTGGTGCGGTAGATCGGCTGATAGACCAGCCGCAACTCGTCGCGATCCCAGGCCCCGCGCAGCTCGTGCTCCATGTGCACACGCCGCTCCACCGCATGATCGGCGGCGCGGCTGTAGAAACGATGGCAGTTCTTGCCGGCGACCTTGGCCTGATACATCGCAATGTCGCCGTTCTTCAACAACGCAGTGGCATTGCTGGCATCGTCCGGGAACAGCGTGATGCCGATCGAGGTGCCCAGGAACACCTCCCGGCCCTGCACGTTCAAGGGGCGGCTCAACTCGTGCACCAGCCGGTCGGCGAGCTGGGCGGCGAGCAGGCTGACATCGCCGTTCTGCAGCAGAATCACGAACTCATCGCCACCGAAGCGCGCCAGGATCGCATCGTCGCCGCCCAATGCGCCGACCGCGCGGCTGATCCGGCTGGCGAACTGCAGCAAGGCCTCGTCGCCGGCCTCGTGGCCCAGCGTGTCGTTGACGCGCTTGAAGTCGTCGATATCGGCAAACAGCAGCGCCAGCTTGCTGTCGGTACTGCGGGCGGTGTTGAGCAGATGATCCAGGCCTTCGCGAAATCCCAGCCGGTTGGTCAGGCCGGTCAGCGCATCGGTGTAAGCCATGTGGCGCACCTCGCGATCGTGCCGGGCGATGCTCTCGCTCATGCGGCCGAAGGCGGAGATCAGCTCGCCGATCTCGTCGTTGCGCGGATGCGGCGGCAGCTGCACCGCATAGTCGCCACGCTCGATCTGGCGCGCGGCCGCGGCCAGCAACCGCACCGGCGCCACCAGGGTGCGCTGCACGTAGATGGCCAACAGCACACCCAGCGCGACCAACGCGGCCAGCAGCACCAGCAGCCAGCCCAGATCGCGCTTGCCGATCGCGTTGAGGTTCTGCACCAGGGTCAGGTTGGCGCCCGATTCGATCCTGCGCACCCGTTCGAGCGACATGCCCACGCGGACGCCGCCGATACGCTGGTCGCCGATCTTGATCGGCACCGTCACGTCCAGCACCTCCGGCGAGGACTGCAACACCATGGCGCGCGCCGTCACCGCCTTGAAGGCGAGCGGGTCGGTCATGGCCTGACCGTAATGCTGCAGGTTGGGCGAGCCGTCGTGCACCAGCCGGCCGCGACGGTCGAACACCAGCACGTAGCTCACCACCTGCTGCCGCGCGGCATTGCGCACCAGGGCCCCCACTGCGCCCAGGTCCGAGTAGTACAGCGGATTGGCCAGACCGTTCGCCAGTTCGGTGGCCAGGGTCTCGCCGCGCGTGCGCAGGCTGCGATCGAACAGCTCGTGCAGGATCTGCGCACTGAGCCCGCGCACCTCGCGCTGCATCGCGCTCTGGCGCTGCAGCAGCGACGCCAGGATGGCACCGACCAGCAACAGCGTCAGTGCCATCACCAAGAGAAAGCGTGCCTGCAGCCCGAAGCGCATCTGAGTCATTCCACGTGATCCCTGACACGTCGCAACCCCGCGCTCAGCGCATCCAGGCGCCGGCGGCTGGCCTCATCCAGCGGGTGGAAGGCGGTGGTGCCGAAAAAGCGCTTCAAGGCCGGCCCGGCTTTCGGGTCGGAGGCCGCCTGCAGCAGCACCACGCGCAGCCGCCGCTCCACCGCCGGGTCCATGCCGGTGCGCACCATCTCCACCGCGCGCGGTACCGGCGCACTGCGATGCACGATGCGGAAGTCGCGCTTGAATACCGGTGGCAGGTGGCGCTCGTCGTCCCAGTCGGCATTGCTGAAAGCACCCGCATCGATCAGGTGCTGATGCACGAACGCGGCGATATTCAATTTCGACCCGACCATCAGGTAACCCACCGAGCCCGGCACCCGGCTGTCGTCCGGCGACAGCAGCACATCGCAGGCGATGCCATTGCGCACCAGCTCCAGCATCGGCAGCAGATAGCCGCTGGTGGAGGAGGCGTTCTGCAATGCCAGGGTGTGGCCGCGCAATTGCTTGAGCGACTGGATCGGACTGTCGCGGCGGACGAAGAACACCGTGTGGAACTCGCGCAGGCCATCGCGCTCGGTCATCACCAGCGGGTGCGCACTGCCGCGCTGTTCCAGCAGCATCGCCGCACCGGTGGTCTCGCTGACCCAGTCGACCCGGCCACGCCGCAGGTAACTGGACATCTGTCGCGCATCCGGCGCCATCAGGATTTCGCCACGGCGGATACCCACCTCGCGCATGCGCGGCACCACGTAATCCAGCAAGGGCTTGAGTTGCGCGTAATGCGTGGCGGGATCGTCGCTGATCCGTCCAAGCACCAAGACCGGGGAAGGCGCCGCCGTCGCCGTCGCGGCCAGGCCTGCCCCCGCCAACAGCCCGCAGGCAATCAGACACCATCGTAGACCGCGCAAAACGGACACTCCCCTAGAGCCGCCGACAGCCTAGCCGAATCTTTCGAGATGTGACAGACGTCAGCTTCCGGCGCGCTTTGCCAGCATGGCCATGCGCTGCGCATCGGACAGAATGCCGCGCAGCAAGCGCACCTCCTGCTCGCTCATGTCCGCGCGCAGCAGCAACCGCCGCAGCTTGCGCATCGCCGACTCCGGCGCGCGCCCCTTGTGGAAGTCGATCTCGTCCAGGGTGTCGCCCAACTGGCCGAACATGCCCTCCAGTTGCGCATGGCTGGCCGGGCCGTCGCGCAGCGCGCCGCCCGTTGCAGCCGCTGCCGGGGCCGGCTCTGCCTCGCCCGCCGCCAGCTGCGCCAGCCGGACTTCGTACGCCACCACCTGTACCGCCGCCGCCAGGTTGAGCGAGCTGAACGCCGGGTCGGAGGGGATATGCAGCGCCGCGTGGCAAAGCTGCAGCTCGTCGTTGGTCAGGCCGGTACGCTCGCGGCCGAACACGATCGCCACCTCGGCCGGTTCGCTGGCCTTGGACCAGGCGCGGCGCGCACCTGCGTCCGGTGGCAGCTCTTCCAGCGCGACCCGGCGCGCACGCGCGGTGCAGCCGATCACCAGGGTGCAATCGGCCACCGCCTCGGCCAGGGTGGCGAAGATCGGCGCCTCGCCGAGCACGTCCTCGGCGCCGGCCGAACGCCGATAGGCGTCTTCGTCGAGCGCACGCTCCGGCGCCACCAGCACCAGGCGCGACACGCCCATCGTCTTCATCGCACGCGCGGCGGCGCCGATGTTGCCTGGATGCTGGGTGCCGACAAGAACGAAACGGATGCGCTGGCTGACGGACATGAACGGAGATTGGGGAGCGATTCGGCCGTAGATGGTAAACTGCGCGGCCGGCTTTGGTGCCGGACCGCTCTTTTACCTTCGCCATTTTCGATTCTGCCTTCACGGGAGCTTTAACCATGCAGAAACCCGCCGTCACCGTCATGGTCAAAGCCGCCCGCCTCGCCGGCAATGTGCTGTTGCGCGGCATCAACAAGCTCGATGCGCTGAATGTGGTGCAGAAAGGCCGCATGGACTACGCCAGCGAAGTCGATGCCGATGCCGAGAAGGTCATCATCAAGGAACTCAAGCGCGGCTACCCCGAGTACGCCGTGTTCGGCGAGGAAGGCGGCGTGCAAGGCGGCAAGAGTGGCCGCTACACCTGGGTCATCGACCCGCTGGATGGCACCAGCAACTACCTGCGCGGCTTCCCGCATTACTGCGTGTCCATCGCGCTGGTGGAAAACGGCGAGCCGACCGATGCGGTGATCTTCGACCCGTTGCGCAACGAGCTGTTCACCGCCAGCCGCGGCGCCGGCGCGGTGCTCAACGACCGTCGCATCCGCATTGCCGAACGCAAGGACCTGGAAGGCGCGATGGTCCACACCGGCTTTCCGCCGCGCGAGCGCGCACGCATCAGTGCGCAGCTGAAGTGCGTCGACGCGCTGCTGGTGCAGGCCGAAGACGTGCGTCGTACCGGTTCTGCCGCACTGGACCTGGCCTATGTGGCCTGTGGCCGCGCCGATGCGTATTTCGAAGCCGGCGTCAAAGCCTGGGACATCGCGGCCGGCGTGCTGCTGGTGCGCGAAGCCGGTGGCCGCGTCTGCGACTACAAGGGCGCCACCCCGCCGCGGATGGACAACATGGGTCCGGAAACGCAGCAGATCGTGGCCGGCAACATCAAGATCAGCGACGCCCTGCAGAAGGTCATCGTCAACACCGGCTACGCCCGCGAGTTCGACGCCAAGTTCTGATCTCTGCCTGAGAGCCGAGCTCCAATCGCCGCCGACAACGTAGGAGCGCGCCCGAGCGCGACGGGCTTTCCCTGTAAAGCCTCTCGCGACCAGGGTCGCTCCTACAACAGCGTGCAGCAGAACGCACAAGGCCGGGATCGCTCCCGGCCTTGTGCGTTCCAGCTCCACGCCAACCAATGGCGCCGCACGATGTAGGAGCGCGCCCGAGCGCGACGGGCTTTCCCGGTAAAGCCTCTCGCGACCAGGGTCGCTCCTACATCACAGCGTGCAGCGAAATGCACAAGGCCGGGATCGCTCCCGGCCTTGTGCGTTGGGTGTCACTGGTAGAGCGCTACACAGGATTCAGCGCTCAAGCAGGACGTCAGGCGATCGCAGCGTGGTAACGGCGCTCGACTTCTTCCCAGTTCACCGCGTTGTAGAACGCGCCGATGTATTCCGGGCGGCGGTTCTGGTACTTCAGGTAGTACGCGTGTTCCCACACGTCCAGACCCAGGATCGGGGTGTTGCCTTCGAACAGCGGGCTGTCCTGGTTGGCGGTGCTCTCCACCACCAGCTTCTTGTCCGGGGTCACGCTCAACCAGGCCCAGCCCGAGCCGAAACGGCTCACCGCGGCCTTGGTGAAGGCTTCCTTGAACTTCTCGAAACCACCGAGGTCCTTGTCGATCGCCTTGGCGACCTCGCCCTTGGGCTCACCGCCGCCATTGGGCGACAGCACGGTCCAGAACAGCGAATGGTTGGCGTGGCCGCCACCATTGTTGCGCACCGGGCCCTGCAGGTTTTCCGGCAGGCTCTTCAGCTTGGACACCAGCTCTTCCACCGGCAGATCGGCGTACTCAGTCCCTTCCAGCGCCGCGTTGACGTTGTTGATATAGGTCTGATGATGCTTGGTGTGATGGATTTCCATCGTCTGCGCATCGATGTTGGGTTCCAGCGCGTCGTAGGCGTAGGGCAACTGCGGAAGGGTGTAAGCCATGGGTGTCTCCTGGACGTGCCGCCCGGCGAAGACCGGGCGTTGCGGGGTAGATGGTAAGGACGGCGGCGGCGCTTACCAAGGGTGGTGGCAGGGAAACTTCATCCCATCGCATGCCGCGTCGTGTTCGCTGCACACCTTGCACCATGCCCCGGTTACTTGGGCGTGAACCGGACCGGCGCAGTTGTGCATTCAAAGTCGACACAGTCGGGCAACGGCATACTTGCCCTGCCGTCCATACCGTCGCTTCCGGAACGTTTTCATGCGCAAGCCCGCTTTGCTGATCGTCGCCATCGTGCTGCTCGTGGCCGGGTTATGGGGCATGCGTGCGCTGCAGACGCCCAAGCCGCACTTCGCGCCGCAGCTGAGCGCGCCGATCGCCGCGGAGGCACCGGCCGAACGGCCATCCCGGCAGCACGAGTTGCCGGGGTTCCTGCCGACCGAAGCGATGGCCACGATCGTGCTGATCCAGCGCGGCGGCCCGTTCCCGCATCCGCAAGACGGCAGCGTTTTCGCCAATCATGAGCAGCACCTGCCCGCGCGCCCACGCGGCTACTACCACGAATACACCGTGGAAACGCCAGGCAGACCCGATCGCGGCGCGCGCCGCATCGTCACCGGCGGCACGCCGCCGCAGGCGTGGTATTACAGCGACGATCATTACCAGAGTTTCAAATCGTTCCAGGGCCCGGCCCCGGAGCGCACGCCATGAGCGCAGGCGACTTCGCGCTGGATCTGTCCGACCCGCAGCAATCGGGCGTCTACCAAGCCGACACCGACGATCTGGACACCATGGCCGCGCTCGCCCGCGATGCCGGCCTGCACATCCTGCGCGTGGACCTGGCCGGTTGCAGCGACAAGCACAGGTTGCTGATGCGCCTGGCCACCCAACTGGACTTCCCGGCCAGCTTCGGCCGCAACTGGGACGCGCTCTCCGATGCCTTGCGCGACCTGGCGTGGCTGCCGGCAGCGCAGGGCTATGCGCTGCTGATCGACGGCGCCGACGCACTCGCGCGCACTGCGCCGAAAGACCGCGACACCTTGCTGGATATTCTCGACCAGGCCGCTACCGCCTGGGCCACGCGCGGGCACACGTTCGCGGCGTTCGTGGCACCTGCCAGTGCCTGCGACTAGGCGCGGTCTGCAAGACCAGCCTGCGATCACGGAACAGACCAAGACCGGCACTGCGCGCGCGATCGGTGAGTGGCGGCGGGCATCTATCCCGCGTTTTACCTGACGCGCGGCCCCAACGCCTGCCACCGCGTCATGGATGTGTGGTGCCAGCTATCGGCACCGCACCTCCACAGGGCCGGCATGCAGTCGCGCGCCGGCCCGATCGTCAACCATCCAGTTCGCTCCAGCGCGCGAACGCCGCATCCAGCTGCGCCTGCGCGGCGCCCAATGCGGCGGTATGCGCGGCCATCGCCGCACTGTCGCGCTGATAGAAGGCCGGGTCGTTCATGGCCTCGGTCAGTGCCGTGACCTGCTGCTCCAGGGTTTCGATCAACGCCGGCAACTGCTCCAGCTCACGCGCGTCCTTGTAGCTGAGCTTGCGCTTGGGCGCGGCATCGGCCGGCACCACAGCCGCCACCGGCGTGGTCGCCGCCGCCGTTGCCGATGCCTTGGCAACCGCCATCGCGTTGGGTGCAGGGGTGCGACGCTGACGCAACGAATCGCTGTACCCGCCGACGTAATCGCCGATCAGGCCCTCGCCTTCCATCACCAAGGTGGAGGTCACCACGTTGTCGAGGAAGTCGCGGTCGTGGCTGACCAGCAACAAGGTGCCGGTGTACTCGCCGAGCAGCTCTTCCAGCAGTTCCAGCGTTTCCACGTCCAGATCGTTGGTCGGTTCGTCCATCACCAGCAGGTTGGACGGCTGCGCGAACAGGCGTGCCAGCAGCAGCCGATTGCGCTCGCCACCGGACAGCCGGGTGATCGGCGCACGGGCGCGCTCGGGCGTGAACAAAAAGTCCTGCAGATACGCATGTACATGCTTGCGCTTGCCGTTGATCTCGATGAAATCGCGGCCTTCGGCCACGTTCTCGATCGCGCTCCAGTCCTCGCGCAGCGTGGAACGGTATTGGTCGAAGTAGGCGATCTGCAGATTGGTGCCGATGCGGATCTCGCCGTGCTGCGCCTGCAGATCGCCCAGCAACAGCTTGAGCAAGGTGGTCTTGCCGCTGCCGTTGGGACCGATCAGACCGATGCGGTCGCCACGCTGGATGATGGTCGAAAAATCCTTGACCATCGTGCGCGTACCGAATGCGAAGCCGACCTCCTTGGCCTCGATCACCTTCTTGCCGGAGGACTCGCCCTGCGAGACTTCCATGCGCACGTTGCCGGTCAGGTCGCGGCGTTGCACACGCTCGTTGCGCATCGATTCCAGACGCCGCACGCGGCCTTCGTCGCGGGTGCGCCGCGCCTTGATGCCCTGGCGGATCCAGATCTCTTCCTGCGCCAGCATCTTGTCGAAGCGCGCATTTTCCTGCGCCTGCGCATTGAGCCGCTCTTCGCGGCGGCGCTCGTAATTGGCCCAGTCGCCCGGCCAGCTGGTGACCTGGCCACGATCGATCTCGACGATGCGGGTGGCCAGCGCACGCAGGAAGCGCCGGTCATGGGTGACGAACAGCACGCTGCCGTTCCAGTTCTTCAGGAACGACTCCAGCCAGTCGATGGCTTCGATGTCCAGATGGTTGGTCGGCTCGTCCAGCAGCAGCACATCCGGCGAGGACACCAGCGAGCGCGCCAGCAGCACGCGCCGCTTCATGCCGCCGGACAGCCGCGCAAACTCCGCATCGCCGTCCAGTTCCAGCTTGGTCAGCGTTTCGCTGACGCGCTGATCCAGCGCCCAGCCTTCGGCTGCATCGATCTTGGCCTGCACCTTGCCGAACGCATCGGCATCGAACACCTCGGCATGGCTGAGCTGATGGAACTCGGCCAGCCAATGACCCAGCTCGCCCAGGCCGTCGGCCACCACATCGAACACGCTGCCGCCGGTGCCCTGCGGCACTTCCTGCTCCAGCCGCGCGATACGCACGCCTTGTTGCACGCGCACTTCGCCGTCGTCGGGCTTGAGCTCGCCGGCAATCAGTTTCATCAAGGTCGATTTGCCGGCGCCGTTACGGCCGATCAGGGCGATACGCTCGCCCGGCTCGATCGTGAGGTCGGTTTTTTCCAGCAACAAGGGGCCGCCGACGCTGTAGTCGACGCTTTGCAGAGTGATTAAAGGCATGGACCAATTGTACGGGATTGGTGATTGGGGATTCGGGATTGGCAGGAGCGCGGGCTGTCGCGGTGACGAATCCCGAATCCCCAATGCCCAATCCCGGGCTAAAATGCGTCATGAACGAATTCTCCGCGCTGCCGCTGTCGCCGGCCCTGGCCCCCGGCATCGACGCCCTTGGCTACACCGTCCTCACTCCCATCCAGGCACAGAGCCTGCCGCCAATCCTGCAGGGGCTGGACGTCATCGCCCAGGCGCCGACCGGCAGCGGCAAGACCGCCGCCTTCGGGCTGGGCCTGCTGCAAAAGCTCGATCCGGCAGTGACCCGTGCGCAGGCGCTGGTACTCTGTCCCACCCGCGAACTGGCCGACCAGGTCGGCAAGCAGCTGCGCAAGCTGGCCACCGGCATCCCCAACATGAAGCTGGTGGTGCTCACCGGCGGCATGCCGCTGGGCCCGCAACTGGCATCGCTGGAAGCGCATGACCCGCAAGTGGTGGTCGGCACGCCCGGCCGCATCCAGGAACTGGCCCGCAAGCGCGCCCTGCATCTGGGCGGCGTGCGCACGCTGGTGCTGGACGAGGCCGACCGCATGCTCGACATGGGCTTCGAGGAACCCATCCGCGAGATCGCCAGCCGCTGCGACAAGCACCGCCAGAGCCTGCTGTTCTCGGCTACCTTCCCGGACATCATCCGCACGCTGGCGCGCGAGATCCTGAAGGACCCGATCGAAATCACCGTCGAAGGCGCCGACAACGCGCCGGAAATCGACCAGCAATTCTTCGAGGTCGACCCGACCTACCGGCAGAAGGCCGTCGCCGGCCTGCTGCTGCGCTTCAATCCCGAATCCAGCGTGGTGTTCTGCAATACCCGCAAGGAAGTGGACGAAGTGGCCGGCTCGCTGCAGGAGTTCGGCTTTTCAGCGCTCGCGCTGCATGGCGACATGGAACAGCGCGACCGTGACGAAGTGCTGGTGCGCTTCGTCAACCGCAGCTGCAACGTGCTGGTGGCCAGCGACGTGGCCGCACGCGGGCTGGACGTGGAAGACCTGTCGGCCGTGGTCAACTACGAGCTGCCCACCGATACCGAGACCTACCGCCACCGCATTGGCCGTACCGCACGCGCCGGCAAGCGAGGGTTGGCGCTCAGCCTGGTGGCCTCGCGCGAGACCGGCCGCGCGCAGGCGCTGGAAGCCGAACAAGGCCAGCCGCTGACCTGGTCGCGCGCACCGCTGGCCACCGCCCGCCCCGCGCAGATGCCGCAGGCGGCCATGACCACGCTGCGCATCGATGGCGGCAAGACCGACAAGCTGCGTGCCGGCGACATCCTCGGCGCACTGACCGGCGAAGCCGGGCTCTCGGGCGCGGCGATCGGCAAGATCGCCATCTACCCCACGCGCTCCTATGTCGCCATCGCCCGCGCGCACGTCGCCAAGGCACTGGCGCATCTGCATGCGGGCAAGATCAAGGGCCGCCGGTTCCGGGTCAGCAAGCTGTAACCAAGCTGCGGCAGAACTCCTGCCGACCAATCGATCGAGCGGCGGCGACAGCACCCGCCGCGGGATCCACAGGGATGCGCACGCTGGCGCACATGGGCGATCTGCACACGGCGGCACGACCGTTGCGCCGGTTTGCAGGCCGTCAGAGCAGCGAGACGCGCAGTCGGAAAGAGGCCTGGATCAATAGCTCAGCGTTGCCAGCAGCGGCACGTCATTGGCCCACTTCTCACGGCCCTGCAGCGCCAGCAGCTCGACCAGCACCGCCGCGCCGACCACTTCCAGTTCCAGCTGTGCGGCCAGACCCAAGGCCGCGCGCAGCGTACCGCCGGTGGCCAGCACGTCGTCGACGATCAAGACACGGGCACCGCGCGGCAACGCATCCTCGTGCATCTCGATGCGATCGGTACCGTATTCCAGCGCATATTCCTGGATCAGCGTCCGCCCGGGCAGCTTGCCGGGCTTGCGTACCGGCACGAAGCCGGTGCGCAGTTCGCGCGCCAGGGCTGCTCCCAGGATGAAACCGCGCGCTTCGATGCCCAGCACCGCATCCAGCGGCGTGGTGCGCCAGGGCTGCGCCATTTCGTCCAGCGCGGAAGCGAAATCCGGGCCGTCGGACAGCAGCGGCGTGATGTCCTTGAAGACGATGCCCGGCTTGGGAAAATCGGCGATGTCGCGGATTCGCTCGGACCATTGATTGGGTCCGGAAGAATGGGTGCCGGCGCAACGGGTGCAGTCAGTCATGGTGGCAGTGGCATCAGGGCCGGTGGGGATGCCCCTATTCTAGGCTGCGCGGCCTGACGACGCTGGGTTTACGACATACCTGCATCTGAGCGCGTCAGGAACTGCACGACAGCATCGAGCAACCGGCGCGGTCGCGCGCCCAGTCCGGCCGCCGCGCGGCAAACGCGTCGCGGCCCGGCTGGTCGTCGTAGGGCCGGCGCACGACCTCCAGCAATTCCTGCACGCCCGACGCATCGCCCTGCTCGGCCAGATCGATCGCCTGCTGCGCCAGGTAGTTGCGCAGCACATAACGCGGGTTGGCCAGGCGCATGCGTTCGCGTCGCTGCTCCGGCGACAGCGTGTCCTGGCGCAGCCGCGCCGCGTAGCGCTGCAGCCATGCCTGCAATGGCACGGCATGCGCGAGGCGCTTGTCCTGGTCGTAGAACGCCTCGTGCAATAGATCCGGATCAGGATTTTCCTGCGCGAACGCGATCAGGCCGCGGAATGTCAGCGTCATGTCCATCTCGGCGTCGAGCATCAGCGCGCGCAGCGCATCGATCAACTGCAGATCCTCGTCGCGGCAGTCGGCCAGGCCCAGTTTGGCAGCGGTGTCGTGGCGGTCGCAGGCCAGGTAGGTATCGCGGAAGCGGTCCAGGCCCTGCTGCAACCGCGCCTGGTCGGCAAACAGCGGCGCCAGCGCCTGGGCCAGGCGCCCCAGGTTCCAATAGGCGACCTGAGGCTGGGTGCCAAAGCGATAGCGACGCCCCTGCGCGTCGGTGGTGTTTGGCGTCCAGTCCGGGTCGTAGTCGTCGACCCAGCCATAGGGGCCGTAATCGATGGTCAATCCCAGGATCGACATGTTGTCGGTATTCATCACCCCGTGCACGAAGCCCACCCGCATCCAGTGCGCCACCATCACTGCCGTACGCTCGCAGACCTGCGCGAACCATGCCGCGTACAACGCCTCACCGGCACCTTCCAGCTGCGGGAAATCGCGTGCGATGGTGAAATCCACCCATTGCCGCAGCAGCGCAAGATCGCCGCGCGCACCGGGCAACTCGAAATTGCCGAAGCGGATGAACGAGGGCGCCACCCGACACACGATCGCGCCCGGTTCGCGCTGCGGCCGGCCGTCGTAGAACATGTCGCGCACCACCGCATCGCCGGTGGTGACCAGACTCAGCGCGCGTGTGGTCGGCACACCCAGATGATGCATCGCTTCGCTGCACAGGAATTCGCGAATCGACGAGCGCAGCACCGCCCGGCCATCGGCCCCGCGCGAATAGGGCGTCGGGCCGGCGCCCTTGAGCTGCAGCTCGTAGCGGCCGCCATCGACCCCGATCGCCTCGCCCAGCGAAATCGCCCGGCCATCGCCCAGCTGGCCGGCCCAATGCCCGAACTGGTGGCCGCCATAATTGACCGCCCATGGCTGCATGCCCGGAAACACCGCATTGCCGGCAAACACCTCGGCAAAGTGCGCGCTGCCGATCTCCGCGGCGTCCAGCCCCAGCCGTTGCGCGACATCTGCCGAATACGCCAACAGGCGCGGCGCGGCGACCGGTGTCGGCGCCACCGCCGACCATGCGGCGCGCACTTCGCGGCGGCGTGGACCTTGTTCCGGATCACCAGGCAGCTGCTGGCGCAGGCGGTTGTCAAATTGCAGGGTCGTCATGGCTGCCAGCGTAGGCCAACGACAATGAACTTCGCATGGGCAACCACGCATCCGGCTTCGCGCACGTACCGTATCTTCGATCAGCTGGCCGCCAGCAAGCGGACTCGTCCTGCACATGCTGGCGACAACCACAGCGTTATTCCTCCCTGCCCTTCGACAGACATCGCCCATGCCTTCGCGCGCTTATCGCTGGTTTCGCCCCGCCCTCCTGTTGCTCGGTTCGCTGACGCTGACCGCCTGCAGCAGCGTGTTCTTCGGTGGCATCAACGCCGCATCCAGCCGAGACGGCATCGTCGAGCATCGCGACCAGGTGTTCGATGCGGCGCATGATCTGGCACTGGACGTCTACCAGCCGCGTGGCGCGGTGGATGCACCGGTGGTGGTGTTCTTCTATGGCGGCACCTGGAAGCGCGGAACGCGCGCCAACTATCGCTGGGTCGGGCGTGCACTCGCGCGCCAGGGCGTGGTGGCGATGGTGGCCGACTATCGCAAGTATCCGCAGGTGGGGCCGCAAGGCTTCATGTCCGATGCCGCCGCTGCCACCGGCTGGGGCTATCGGCATGCCCACGCCTATGGCGGCGACCCGACGCGCCTGGCGGTGATGGGCCACTCCGCCGGTGCGCATATGGCTGCGCTCCTGGGTACCGATGCGCGCTGGCTGCAGACGCAGGACATGCAGCCCCGCCAGCTGTGCGGGGTGGTGGGGCTGGCCGGGCCGTACGATTTCCTGCCCACCAGCGACCCGGAACTGGTGGAGATCTTCGGCAAGGCGCCGCAGACGCAACAGCAGTCGCAGCCGGTGCACTTCGTTGGCGGCGACGAACCGCCGATGCTGTTGCTGCACGGCGATGCCGACCACGTGGTCGAGCTGCAGAACAGCACCTCGTTGCAGCAGGCTCTGCAACGCACGGGCGGCACGGCCGTGTTGAAGATCTACCCGGGCATGGGCCATCTCGGCCTGGTGCTGGCACTGCGCAAATCGCCCGAGCGCTCGCCGGTGCTGCGCGACACGCTGCAGTTCCTGCGGCAGTGTCAGGCGCCGTGATGGGGCGGTAACGGATTGGGGAGCCGGGAGTCGGGAGTCCCCAACCCTGGCAGGACACCGTCAAGGCACGGTGACCTGCAGCTTCTGTGGGCGCACGGTCGACACGGCGACCGCAATGTCACCCGGCCGGCTTGCGCCCCATCAGCGCGAACGGGCCGCCCTTCTTCAACGCGGCCTGATATGCCGGGCGCGCTTCGATGCGCGCGAGAAAGGCACGCAGGCGTGGATAGCTCTCCAGGCCGCCGCCGCGTGCAGCAGCCGCCTGCACCGGGAAACTCATCTGGATGTCGGCCGCAGTGAAACGCTCGCCGGCAAACCACTTGCGTGCCTGTAGCGACTGCTCCATCCAGTCCAGGTGCAGCTTGAGCTGCGGACCGACAAAGCCCGCCATCGCCTTGTCCACGATGGCGCGTGCGATCGGCTTGGCGAAGAACGGCATCGGCGCACTGCGAATGCGCCCGAAGATCAGGGTCATCAGCAACGGCGGCATCGCCGAGCCTTCGGCGTAATGCATCCAGTAGCGGAATTCCAGGCGCTCCGGCGACTCCAGCGGGCGCGGCGACGGCGACAAGACGCACTCGGTGTCGTAGCGTTCGGTCAGGTACTCCAGGATCGCGCCGGACTCGGCCACGGTCAGATCGCCGTCGACGACGATGGGCGACTTGCCGAGCGGATGAATGGCACGCAAGGCCGCCGGTGCCAGCATGGTCTTGGGATCGCGCTCATGCCGGACGATCTGGTACGGCAGCGCCAGTTCTTCCAGCAGCCACAGCACGCGCTGGGAACGGGAATTGTTGAGATGGTGAACAGTGATCATGGCAGTGACTGCGCGCGGAAAGCACCTATGCTACCGAGCCGCGTGTCGTCGCTGCGCTCACCTGCGCGGGTCGGTCTGCCCGGCTCTGGCGCATCGATCAGATTGCGCCCAATAAAAAACGCCGGTCGCTTGCGCGACCGGCGTTTTGGCAACCTTACGGTTGCAGACGGATTAGACCGCCTGCACCTGGTCAGCCTGCATGCCCTTCTGGCCCTGCACGGCGACGAAGGTCACCTTCTGGCCTTCCTGCAGCGACTTGAAGCCGGTGCCCTGGATGGCACGGAAGTGCACGAACAGGTCCGGGCCGCTTTCCGGGGTGATGAAGCCGAAGCCCTTGGCATCGTTGAACCACTTCACGGTACCGCTCTGACGATCTGACATTTACAAACTCCTGAACTATAGATGGATAAATCGCAGCGTCCGAAAAGCCGGAGCTGAGACTGAGTTGCAGGCGTTGGTAAAGCGGAACGATGAAGCGAGATCTGTAACGATCCGGCTGCATCAGGCCACGATTCACGGTGACCCTTGCAAACACAGTGCGTGCACAGTACTCGTGTTCCCAGCAAAAAGCGACACCCTGCGTCAAATTTTTTACTGTCAGGCTGGATCCGACCACCTGTCAGGCCCTTTCCCTCCCGATTTCAGCACATGAATACGCCTCCCCTGCCGTCCCGCCCGCAGATCTGGGTCGATGCCGACGCCTGCCCGGCAGTCATTCGCGACATTCTTTTCCGCGCTGCCGCACGGACCGGCGCGGCCGTGACACTGGTCGCCAATCATTTCCTGCAGACCCCTCGCCTGGCGCATGTGCGTGCGCTGCAGGTCCCCGGAGGGCCGGACGCGGCCGACGACCTCATTGCCGGACGGGTGGCTGCGGGCGACCTGGTCGTCACCCAGGACATCCCGCTGGCTGCCCGCGTCCTGCAGGCCGGCGCGGCCGCCGTCAGCCCGCGTGGCGAGCCGTTTACCAGCGACAGCATCAACGAGCGCCTGTCGGTACGCGGTTTTCTGGAAGAACTGCGCGGCGCCGGCGTCGTCACTGGCGGGCCTGCGGCCCTGCATCCGCGCGACCGTCAGGCATTTGCCGCCCAGCTGGACCGCTGGCTGGCCGAGGTGGCGCGCAGCTGAGCGCCGCACGCTGGGGTTGCAGCGGGGGCGTATCATGGGCGCCCTTTGCAACCGGCATCCTGATGGCCCTTACCGCCACCGTCCGCAGGGCGGAACTCCAGATCAGCGACATGGACCGTGGCTACTACGCCAACCATTCGTTGACCCTGGCCCAGCACCCCTCCGAAACCGACGAACGCCTGATGGTGCGGCTGCTGGCGTTCGCGCTGTTTGCCGACGACCGCCTGGAATTCGGCCGCGGCCTCAGCAACGAGGACGAACCCGACCTGTGGCGGCGCGACTACACCGGCGACCCGGACCTGTGGATCGACCTCGGCCAGCCGGACGAGAGCCGCGTGCGCAAGGCCTGCAACCGCTCGCGCGAGGTGGTGGTGATCGGCTACGGCGGCCAGGCCACCGAAACCTGGTGGAAGAAGCACGCCAACGCGCTGGGCCGGCACCGCAACCTGCGGGTGCTCGAACTGGAGTCGCAGGCCACCGAGGCGCTGGGCGCGCTGATCCAGCGCGGCATGCGCTTCGATGTGATCATCCAGGACGGCGAGGTGCAGATGCTGGCCGACCACGGCAGCGTCACCCTGACCCCGATGGTGCGGCAAGCTCCGGCCGAATGAGCACGCGTTGCGACGTGCTGGTCGTCGGTGCCGGCGCGGCCGGACTGATGAGCGCCTTCACCGCCGGCCGGCGCGGCCGCCAGGTGCTGGTGATCGACCATGCCAACAAGGTCGGCAAGAAGATCCTGATGTCCGGTGGCGGGCGCTGCAACTTCACCAATACCGGCACCGCCCCGGGCAACTTCCTCTCGGCCAACCGCCACTTCTGCAAGTCCGCCCTCGCCCGCTACAGCCCGCTGGATTTCGTGGAGATGGTCGAGCGCCACGGCATCGCCTATCACGAGAAAGAGCTGGGCCAGCTGTTCTGCGATATCTCGTCCAAGCAGATCGTGCGCATGCTGCTGGACGAATGCGACGCGGCCGGCGTGCAGGTGCGTACCGACTGCAAGGTGCATTCGGTGCAGCGTGACAGCGATGGCTTCACCGTGGAGACCAGCCAGGGACGCGTGCAGGCGCAGTCGCTGATCGTGGCCACCGGCGGGCTGTCGATCCCGAGCATGGGCGCCAGCGGCTTCGGTTACGCGCTGGCCCAGCAGTTCGGCCACACGCTGTTGCCGACGCGCGCCGGGCTGGTGCCGCTGACCTTGAGCGGCAAGCACCAGGAGCGGCTGCAGGATCTGTCCGGGCTGGCGGTGCCGGTCCAGGCGCAGTGCAACGGCGCCAGCTTCCGCAACTTCATGCTGATCACCCATCGCGGCGTCAGCGGCCCGGCCATCCTGCAGATCTCCTCGTACTGGCAACCCGGCGACGAGCTGCGCCTGGACCTGCTGCCGGGCCAGGACGCCGCGGCGTGGCTGCGCGAACAAAAACGCCAGCGGGGCGCCACCGAGCTGCGCAACGTGCTGGCCGACGTGCTGCCACGGCGGTTTGCCCAGCGCCTGTGCGAGGTGTGGTTGCCGGACAAGCCGGTCCGCCAGCTCGACCCGCCGCAGTTGCAGGCCGCCGCCGACCTGCTGGCCGCCTTTCCGCTGATCGCCAGTGGAACCGAAGGCTATCGCACCGCTGAAGTAACGCTGGGCGGTGTCGATACCCACCAGGTCTCCAGTGCGAGCATGGAGTCGCGCCTGGTGGCCGGCCTGTACTTCGTCGGCGAGGTGCTGGATGTGACCGGATGGCTGGGCGGCTACAACTTTCAATGGGCATGGGCGTCCGGTCACGCTGCCGGGAGCGTAGCCTGATGCGACGTCCCCAGGCGGAAACATGGCCTGAGTCTCACCCCGGATGCGGCCTTGTCCACAGACATGGACGCAGTCGAGTTCCTTCGTATATTAAAGCCCGTCGCCAGGGAAACGCGCATGCAAAAAGGTAAAGATCTCACCCTCCGCTTGATGATGGTCGACGACAGCGTCGAAGGCGCAGAGGCGATCGTGACCGCGTTGCGCAACGGCGGCATCGCGGTGCGCCCATCGCGACCGCAGACCCCGGAAGAGCTCGCCGGCATGCTGTCGGGGCAGATCGACCTGGCCCTGTACGGGCAGGCGCTGCAGATCCCGATGAGTGTGTTGCAGCAGCAGATCGCCGGCAGCGGCAAGGACATCCCGATCATCCTGCTGGCCGAGCGGATCGAGGAAGACGCGCTGGTCGAGGCCGCCGCGCATGGCATCCGCGCCATCGTGCTGCGTCATCGCCCCGAACACCTGCTGGCGCTGGTGCGCTCGGAATGGGCCGACCTGCAGGCACGCCGCGGGCTGCGCCGCATCGAGGCGCAGATGCGCGAAACCGAACGGCGCTGCGATGCCTTGATCGCCTCCTCGCGCGACCCGATTGCCTATGTGCACGAAGGCATGCATATCCGTGCCAACGAGGCGTACCTGGACATGTTCGGCTTCGAGTCGTTCGACGATGTCGAGGGCGTGTCGCTGCTGGACATGATCGCCGCGCAGTACGTCGACGACTTCAAGCAGTTGCTCAAGGCGATGTCCAAGGGCGAGCCGCCGCCGGCGCAGTACAAGGTTGACGCGCGCCGGCTGGAAGGCGACACCTTCCCGGCGACGATGGAGTTCGCCACCGCCACGTATGAAGGCGAGCCGTGCATCCAGGTGGTGTTCCGCCGCCGCGAGGAATTCGACCCGGAGCTGGCGCGCGAGGTCGAGGACCTGCGTCAGCGCGACCAGGTCACCGGCCTGCTCAACCGCCCCGCCTTCATGGTGGCGCTGGAACAGGCGGTGGCGCGCGCCGGCCGCAGCGAAGGCCAGTCCGGCTTCCTGCTGATCGAGCCCGACCATTACGCGCGCCTGCTGCCCGAGATCGGCCTGGATTCGGCCGACGCGCTGATCGCCGCCCTGGCCGCGCATGTGGCCAGCGTGACCGATGACAGCGTGGTCGCCGCGCGTTTCGGCGAGCACAGCTTCGCGTTGCTGATGGACGGCAATTACGCGCGCACGCACGCATTGGCGGAACTGGTGCGCGACGCGTTCGCGCAGCACGTCTTCAGCATTGGCGCGCGCTCGGCCACGGTGACGGTGAGCATCGGCGGCGTGCAGATCGGCGAGAAGATCGCCAGCATCGGGCAGGTGCTCAACCGCGGTACCGAGGCGGTACGCACCACCGCCGAGCTGGGCGGCAATGCAGTCAGCATCTACGACCCGGCAGCGGCCGACCGGGCCGAAGAGGAACGCATCGAACGCTGGGTGCAACAGCTGCGCGAGGCACTGGCCGGCGACGGCTTCCTGCTGCATTACCAGCCGGTGCTCAACCTGCAGGGCGAGCCGCTGGAGCTGTATCAGGTCTTCCTGCGGCTGGAGCGCAACGGCGAGATGATGTCGCCGAACGCCTTCATGGCGATCGCCGAAGAACACGATCTGATCACCGAGATCGACCGCTGGGTGGTGGCGCGCGCGATCCGCCAGCTTGGCGAGCGGCAGCGTGCGGGACACGCCACGCACCTGCTGGTACGCATCGGGCCCAACTCGTTTTCCGATCCGCAGATGGTCGACATCATCCGCGAGCAGCTGGCCGTGTATGGCGTGCCGGGCGAACGGCTGTGGTTGCAGACGCCGGAATCGAAGGTGTTCACGCACCTGCGCAACGCCCAGCAGTTCCTGGCGGCGGTGTCGGCGATGGGCTGCAAGGTCGGGCTGGAACAGTTCGGCTCGGGCCTGGATTCGTTCCAGCTGCTGGCGCATTTCCAGCCGGCCTTCCTCAAGCTCGATCGCGGCATCACCGGCGAAGTGGCCTCGGCCCGCGAAAGCCAGGAAAAGATCCGCGAGATCACCTCGCGCGCGCAGCCGGCCGGCATCCTCACCGTGGCCGAGTTCGTGGCCGATGCGCAGTCGATGAGCAGCTTCTTCAGCGCGGGGGTGGACTATGTGCAAGGCGATTTCGTCGCACCGACCGGGCCGTTGATGAACTACGAGTTCGGCTGAGGCCTGCAGCCGCATCGCATCGCTGGCACCTCGCGCCAGCCAACAAAAAACCCGCGTGCTGCGGGTTTTTTGTTGGCTGGCGTGAACCAATGCGCCACGCGGGCATCTGGCAAGGCCGTCTTACATCGCCGCACCGTTGGCGGCACGCAACGCGGCGATGCGCTCGGCCAGCGGCGGGTGGCTCAGGAACAGCCGGCGCAGCCCGTCGCCCACACCGCCGGAGATGCCGAAGGCCTGCACCTGCGAGGGCAAGGTGCTCTGGCCGTGGTTCAGCGACAGGCGCTCCAGTGCGGCAATCATCTTGCCGCGACCCGCCAGCTGCGCACCACCGGCATCGGCGCGGAATTCGCGGCGACGCGAGAACCACATCGCGATCATCGTCGCGAACAGGCCGAACACCATCTCCAGCACGAACACGATGATGTAGTAGGCAAAGCCACGGCCACCATCGCGGTTGCCCGACATGGCACTGTCGATGATGCCGCCGACCACGCGTGCCAGCACGATCACGAAAGTATTGAGCACGCCTTGCAGCAAGGCCATGGTGACCATGTCGCCATTGGCGACATGTGCGATTTCATGGCCCAGCACCGCCTCGGCCTCGTCCTGGCTCATGTTCTGCAGCAGCCCGGTGGACACCGCGACCAGCGCGTTGTTTCGGTTGGCGCCCGTGGCGAAGGCATTGATTTCCGGGCCGTCGTAAACCGCCACCTCCGGCATGCCGATGCCGGCCGCCTGGGCCTGACGGCGCACCGTCTCCAGCAACCAGCGCTCGGTCGGCGTGCGTGGCTCGGTGATCACCTGCGCACCGGTGCTGCGCTTGGCCATGAACTTGGACAGCAGCAACGAGATGAACGAGCCGCCGAACCCGAACACGGCCGCCATCACCAGCAGGCCGCTCATCCGCGCGGGATTGACGCCCGCGACCGACATCACGATGCCGGCCAGCATCAACACCGCAAAATTGGTCAGCAGGAACAGGAAAATGCGGTTGAACATGGTGCGATGACTCCACGCAAGCAGGATGACCTGCAGCGGATCTGCGGTCGTCAGCGCTTGAAATCAAGCGATCACCTGACCGACGATTCAGCCGATCATGCCAGCCCTCCTCTACCGCGGCCGCTTCGCGCCCTCCCCGACCGGCCCGCTGCACTTCGGCTCCCTGCTGGCGGCATTCGGCAGCTGGCTGCTCGCGCGGCACGCCGGTGGTCAGTGGTGCGTGCGCGTCGAAGACATCGATCCACCGCGCGCCGAGCCCGGCGCCTGCGAACGTCAACTGCGCACCCTGGCCGCCTTTGGCCTGCGCCCGGACCTGCCGGTGCTATATCAATCCGACCGCCACGCGCACTACGACGCCGCCGTCACCCGCTTGCTGGAGGCGGGACTGGCCTTCGAATGCAGTTGCAGCCGCGCCGATCTTGCCGGCATGGGCGGCATCCACCATGCCTGCGTGGCGCCGCTGAGTGCCCGCCGCGCGGTACGCCTGCGGGTGCCGCCACAGCCACCGGTCGGCTTCGACGACGCGCTGCAGGGCCACATTGTGCAGGACGTGCATGCCGATGTCGGCGACGTGGTGCTGCGCCGCGCCGATGGCTACTGGGCGTACCAGCTGGTGGTGGTGGTCGACGATGCCGCGCAGGCCATCACCGATGTCGTGCGCGGCGCCGACCTGCTCGACTCCACCCCACGTCAGTTGCTGCTGCAGCGCGCGCTGGGCCTGCCGCAGCCACGCTATCTGCACCTGCCGCTGATCCTGGACCACGCCGGCCGCAAGCTGTCCAAGTCGCACGCCGCGCCCGCGCTGGACGATGCGGACCCACAACCGGCGCTGCACGCCGCCTGGGCGGTCCTGGGACAGGATCCGGCGGCATTGCCGCACCGTGCCGCGCTCGACACCGTGCTGCAGCATGCGGTGCAGCATTTTTTGCCGCAGCGGTTGCCCCGGCAGCTGCATCTGGATGCCAACGGACGCGCATCACCGCCCCGGCGTGACTAAAATTGCGCCCCAGCACCGGCGTCGGGCCAGGCAGCGCGCCTGTGCCCTGACCGCCATCGTCTTATCCTGTCCATTGGAGTCGTCATGACATCTCGCGTCGTATTGGTCACCGGCGGCACCGGCGGTATCGGCACCGCCATCTGCAAGCGCCTGGCCGACCAGGGCCACCGGGTGGCCAGCAACTTCCGCAATGCCGAAAAAGCCCAGGCCTGGCAGCAGCGCATGCAGACCCAGGGCTACGACATCGCCCTGTTCCGCGGCGACGTGGCGTCTTCCGAGCATGCGCGCGCCCTGGTCGAAGAAGTCCAGGCAGCGCTTGGGCCGATCGAAATTCTGGTCAACAACGCCGGCATCACCCGCGACACCACCTTCCATCGCATGACCGCCGAACAATGGCATGACGTCATCAACACCAATCTCAACTCGGTCTTCAACGTCACCCGTCCGGTGATCGAAGGCATGCGCCAGCGCGGCTGGGGACGGGTGATCCAGATCAGCTCGATCAACGGCCTGAAGGGCCAGTACGGGCAGGCCAACTACGCGGCCGCCAAGGCCGGCATGCACGGCTTCACCATCTCGCTGGCACGCGAAAATGCCGCGTTCGGGGTGACCGTCAATACAGTGTCGCCGGGATATGTGGCCACCGACATGGTGATGGCGGTCCCGGAAGAGGTGCGCGCCAAGATCGTCGCCGACATCCCTACCGGCCGCCTGGGCCGCCCGGAGGAAATCGCCTATGCGGTGGCCTTCCTGGTGGCGGAAGAGGCCGCCTGGATCACGGGCTCCAATCTGGATATCAATGGCGGCCACCACATGGGCTGGTAACGTTTGCTGCAACTTCGCGATGCAGCATGAAAATCCCTTGAAAATCATGCTGCGCAGCATTTTTTTGGTGTGCGCTTAAGAAAATAAGGCCTTGCGGCGGTTGCAAGGGCTGCTGCGGTGCGCCATCCTGCGCGCACTATCGTTGTGAGTGAACGTTCCATGGCCGGACTTCGCATCATCAAGAAGTATCCCAATCGCCGTCTCTACGACACGGAAATCTCCAGCTACATCACCATCGAAGATGTGCGCCAGCTCATCATCGACGGCGAAGAATTCGAAGTACGCGACGCCAAGAGCGGTGAAGACCTCAGTCGCGCCGTCTTGCTACAGATCATTGCCGACCGTGAACAGGACGGCGAGCCGATGCTGTCGACCCAGCTGCTGAGCCAGATCATCCGTTTCTACGGCGACTCGCTGCAGGGCTTCATGGGCAACTACCTGGAGCGCAGCATGCAGGTGTTCCTGGATCAGCAGCAGCAGTTCCGCCAGCAGATGGGCAACCTGCTCGGGCAGACCCCGTGGGCGATGATGAACCAGCTGACCGAGCGCAACCTGGAGTTGTGGCAGGAGTTCCAGCGCAACTTCGGCGCCGGTTTCGGGCGTCCGGGCGGCCCTGGTACGCCGCCGCCGGGGGCGAGCGGCATGGGCAGCGGCCCGATGGGCACCGGCACCCACGGCACTGCCGCCGGTAGCGCCGGCACCACCGGCAAGGCCCGCAACCGCGGATGACGCAAGCGCGGCGCCTGGAGCGTGAGACGCTCCACGGCGCCGCCAGTCAGCGGCCGGCCTGCTCCGCGCAGGCCGCGCAGATCCGCTCCACGTGGTACCCACGCGCGCGCAGGCGCTCGACCACTCCATCGCTTCCCAGCAGATGCAGCGCACCGACCACCACCAGCGTGGTCCCGCTCCCTTTGCCGAGCCGCTGTTCCAGCCGCGGCACCCAGCGCGCATTGCGCTCGACATTGATGTCCTGGTACAGCGCCGGATAGTGCTGCCGCATCTGCTCGGCCATCTGCGTGGACAGGGTGTGCACATCGCCATTGCGCCAGGCCGCGTGCAACTGACGCAGCTGATCGGTGGTGCCTGCGGCGTCCAGCGCCTCTTCCAGCAGCTGATGCTGCTCGGTGGGCGACATCCCGTCGAGCAAAGCAATCTGCTCCTGGGCGCGCTCCAGCCCATCGGCCGGTTTACCCTGGGCTTGCGCCTGCGCCATCAGGTAATGGTCCAGGCCGGCAGCCGGATCCATGCCTTGCCGGCTCATCTCCGCCAGGCTGATCGTCAACGCCACGAACCAGGGTTCCAGTGGCTGCAAGCTGTCCACCTGCATCCCGCGCTTGCGTGCGTAGCTGGTCAGCGCCTGCCAGGTCTTTGGATCGAGTACGTCCTGCAGGCGACGTCCGTCGCTGCGCCGCGCCGCCTGCAGCATGCGGCCGGCCAGTTCGGGCGATTGCGCATCGGACGGCGGTAGTTCGAACACCAACCGGTCGGCCTTGGCAAATGCCTGCATCACATCCGGCGACAAGGGGTAATCGCTGGGCTTGAGCACATGGAACGAGCCCAGCAGATACAGCGTGCCGCCCTTGCCATCGACCTTCCACAACAACGGCACCGGCGGACCGGCAGGCGTGTCGTGGCCGGTACGTGCCCAGGTCGGCGCGGCTGCCCCGCCCCACAGCCCCAGCGCGATCACCGCGCCGCAGCACCAGGCGGCCAGCCGGGTGCGCATGCTTGCCTCTACCACGTCGCTGTCTCCACGTCAGTGCGGCACTTTGTAGGTTTTCTCGCCTGCCGATACCGCCAGGTCGATGCGGTTCTCCGGCGGCGGCAGCGGACAGGTCGCAAACGGAGTGAACGCGCACGGCGGGTTGTAGGCACGGTTGAAATCCACGATCACATGCCCGGAGGCGTCGGGCACGTCCAGATCCAGGAAGCGCCCGGCCGGATAGCTGCCGTGCCCGCTGGTGCGGTCGGCGAACACCACGAACATCGGCCGCCCCGGTTCGCCGATGGTCTGCAGCCGATATGCCTTGCCATCGCGCTCGAAGGCGATGGCCCCGGCATTGGGCTGTTCGCTGCTGATGCCGACGATGTCCACGATCGGAATGGTCTTGCCGACATCGTTGGGCACATAGCGTGCGCTGATGCGCCAGGACGGATCGGCCGGCCAGTACTCCAGCCCGGCGAAGTGGCTGCGCGACGGCGCGTCGGCATGCTTGACCCGCAGCGCGTTGCGGTCGCCGCGATGGATCAGGCTCAACACGCCCTTGCCGCCATCGAAATGGATGAAGGTCGGCTGCGGGTCGCGATCGGACTGGAAGCGGATCCGGCCGGTCAGCGGCTTGCCATCGACGCTCAAGGCCGCGCCGCGCTCGGGCACGAAACAGACCGTGTCGGCCTCGGTGGCGACCATGCCCAGCTTGGGCGGCCCGACCGCCAGCCTGATGCCACTGTCGGCACTGCTGCCGATGTAGTGCGCCTTCAGCGACAGCCAGTGCAGGCCGACCAGGCTGGTCCAGCCATCGGGCGCGCGCAGCTCGGTCAGGCGCGCTTCGCGCCAGGCCGCGTTGTCGGCCAGGAAGGCCTTGTCGAGTGCGGCCGGTGCCGCCGGCGGCGGTGCGTCCTTGCCGCAGCCGGCCAGCGCCGCACACACCAGCATGCCGAGCAGCCAGCGGTTCCCCCTGTGCAATGCAGCCATCAGCGCCCCCTCAGGAACCAGCGATCGATTTCGCCCAGCGTAAACCGTGCCCAGGTCGGCCGACCATGGTTGCATTGGCCCGAGCGCTCGGTGATTTCCATATCGCGCAGCAGTGCGTTCATTTCCGGCAAGGTCAGGCGCCGGTTCGCGCGCACCGCGCCGTGGCACGCCATGGTGGAGAGCAGCTCGTCGCGCGCCCCGGCAATGCGCCGGCTCTGGCCATGTTCGCGCAGGTCGCCGAGCACATCGCGCAACAGTGCCTCGGGATCGGCGTTGGCAAGCAATGCGGGAATGCTGCGCACGTGCAGCGATTGCGGGCCGGCGCGGGTGACCTCGAAGCCCAGGCTGGCCAGCGTGTCGGCTTCGCGCTCGGCGGTGTCGGCCTCGCGCTCGCCCACCGCCAGCGTCATCGGCACCAACAGCGGTTGCGCGTGCAGGCCGATGCTGTCGTGCGCGTTCTTGAGCCGCTCGTAGCCGATGCGTTCGTGCGCGGCATGCATGTCCACCACGATCAGGCCTTCGGCGTTCTCGGCCAGGATGTAGATGCCGTGCAACTGCGCCACGGCATAGCCCAGCGGCGGCACGCCGCTGTCTGCGGCAGTCGCCGGCAGGCCCATTCCCGAGCCCTCGGGCAAGCGTGCCGACTGCTGCTGCGCGCCGCTGGGCGGCGGCGCATACAGCGCGCTGTAGGCCGCACGCGCCTCATCCACGCGCAGGCCCAGCGGGGTCTGCGATGGCGTCCACTGGCCGTAGCCGGCACCACCGCCGCCACGACTGCTTCCGCTTCCGTAGCCTGGACGATCGAGCATGCTCCCCGGCACCGCGCCGGCATCGCCAGTGCCTTCCGTAGCGCTGCTGTTGGGCATCGCGCCGGCGCGCGTCTGCGCCAGCGCGTCCTGCAAGGTGCGGTAGACGAAGTCGTGGATCAGCCGCGCCTCGCGGAAACGCACCTCGTGCTTGGCCGGATGCACGTTGACGTCCACGCGCGCCGGATCCAGCTCCAGGAACAGCACGTAGGCCGGCTGGCGGCCATGGAACAGCACATCGCCATAGGCCATCTTGACCGCGTGCGCGACGCTGCGATCGCGCACCGAGCGGCCGTTGACGTAGAGATACTGCTGGTCGGTACTGGCGCGCGAGTAATGCGGCTGCGCGACCCAGCCATGCAGCCGCAGGCCGGCGCCACTGTGATCGACACGCAAGGCCTGCCGTGCGAAATCCTCGCCCAGGGTTTCACCCAGACGCGCATCCGAATACAGATCGCCCGGCTTGTAGCGACGCGAGGGTTTGCCGTTGTGCGAAACCCGCAACTCCACATCGGGCCGCGCCAACGCCAACGAACGCAGCCACTCTTCGATATGCCCCAGCTCGGTGCGCTCGGCACGCAGGAACTTGCGCCGCGCCGGCACGTTGAAGAACAGTTCGCGCACTTCGACCGTGGTGCCGGGCGCGTGTGCACGTGGCATCACCTCGCCCAGTCGGCCACCGTCGATCTCCAGCGCGGAGCCATGTTCGGCATCGTGGCGGCGCGAGATCAGGGTGAAACGGCTGACCGAGGCGATCGACGGCAACGCTTCGCCACGAAAGCCTAGCGTGGCCACGGTCTCCAGATCGTCCAGCGATGCGATCTTGCTGGTGGCATGCCGCGACACCGCCAGCGGCAGTTCGTCGGGAGTGATGCCGCCGCCGTTGTCGCGGATGCGGATCAGCCGCACGCCGCCCTCTTCCAGCTCGATATCCACGCGGGTGGCGCCGGCATCGAGTGCGTTTTCGACCAGTTCCTTGACCACCGACGCAGGGCGCTCGACGACTTCGCCGGCGGCAATCTGGTTGATCAGGATTTCGGGGAGCTGACGGATCGCCATCAGCGCAGGCGCTCGTGATGGACGCAAAGGTCCACGCGCATCGAGGGTGTAACAGGCAAGGCAGACGTCGGCACGGCAATCCGGCGGCGCGCGGGCGCCGTCATCAAGGAATCAGTGCGGAATGATAGCCGAGCGGCTCAGCGGCTGCCGCCGGCCACGGTGCCGACGCCGGCATCGGCTTCGGCCTGCGCGCGCGCTGCAAACAAGGTGCCTGGCGGCGGCTGGCGGGTGAAGAAGGTATCGATGCCATCCAGCACGGCCGCGGCGATCTTGCGCTGGTAGGCGGGGTCGATCAGGCGACGCTCTTCGTCCGGATTGGAAATGAAGGCCGTCTCCACCAGCATCGCCGGCATGTCGGAGGTGCGCAGCACCGCGAAGTTGGCGCGTTCCAGCTGCGGCTTGTGGTTGTTGCCGATCCGCTTGAGGCCGCCGAGCACGTGCCCTGCCGCATCCTCGGAGGCCTTCATGTGGCCGCTCTGCGCCAGATCCAGCAGCACATTGGCCAGCGTGCTTTCGGTCTGCTGCAGACGCACCCCGCCGACCAGGTCGGCGGCATTTTCCTTGTCGGCCAGCCAGCGCGCGCGCTGCGAGGAAGCCCCCTTGGTCGACAGCACATAGACCGACGAGCCGGTCGCACTGCGGTTCTCGGCAGCGTCGGCATGGATGGAGATGAAGATGTCGGCCTTGGCGGCGCGTGCCTTCTGCGCGCGCATCGGCAGCGGAATGAACACGTCGGTATCGCGTGTCAGGTAGGCCTTCATGCCGGGTGTGGCGTTGATCTGGCGCGCCAGTTCACGCCCGACGGCCAGGGTGACATCCTTTTCGCGCTTGCCGGTGGGGCCCATGGCGCCCGGATCCTGGCCACCGTGTCCCGGATCGATCGCAACGATCAGCGGCCGCATTCCGGGTGCCATCTTGATCCGCGAGGCCTCGCTGGGCAGTACCGGACGCGGCGGCAAATCGTCGCTGTCCGCCGCGGCAACGCCGCCGGCGGTATTCGGTGTGGCAGTCACGGCATTACCCGACGCGGCGCCCATCGGCGCATTGCCGCCATTCAAGATGGCAGCCGGCGATGCGGCGTTGCCTGTCATCGCGGGTGCTGGCGGCGTACCGGCGATGCGATTGGAGGGGTTGCCGGCAGTGCCGGCTGGCGTGGACGAGCTGGTGGTTACCGCGGCCGCGGCCATGCCTGGACGCGGTGTCGGCACGCCGGTGGCCACCGTCGTCGGTACCGGCGCTGGGGTCACGCTGGGCATGGCCGAGGCAGGGACATACGGTGCAGGCGCGGGCGGCACCACCGACGCACGCTGCGCAGACGCCGCCAACGCAGCGGTCGCGCGGGCCGCCTCGGATTGTGCATTGGCCGGACGCGGCGGCGGCGTCGCAGGTGTTGTCGGGTTGGCAGCCACCGTGCCGGCGGAGACCGGCGAATCGCCCGGCCACTCGATCACCAGGGTCGACGCACTGCCCAGCGTCTGCATCTGCGGCTTCAACGGCGTGACCGGCGTCGCCAGCTCGAAGACCACCCGAAAGGTGCCCGGCACCGGTTGGCCGGTCCGCACCGACGTCACCAGGCCGGCTGCGGGCGGCAACTTGAGGCCTCGCACACCGGAAGAATCGGGAAAATCCACCACCAGGCGATTGGGATTGGCCAGCGACAGCGTCTTGAATCCGCCGCTGCCGGCCAGCTGGATCTCCGCACGCGTGCCGGTGGCACCGGTGCTGATGCCGACACCCTTGATTTCGCCGGCCCACGCAGCAAAAACCGCCAGGCTGAGGCTGGCGGTCAGGGCGAAAACACAGAACTGGCGGAACCCCGGTGTCATGGCGCTGGATTCAATCACCCGCGCGTGTGAATTGCAAGGTGATTTCCCTTAATAATCCACAACCTGGCGTTCATTGTTGTTGTGAGCCGGCAAAAAGACGCTGCAACTGCGGCAGGCCTGACAGCCGCGTCAGCCAGTCGCGCCCGGGTTGGCTGCGGCCCAGCAGCGTGACGCTGCGGCCCTCGCCATCGACAGCCAGTTCCACGTCCAGGTCCACCGGCGGCAACGCGCCCGCGCCGCGCTCGGGCCATTCCACCAGCCACAGGCTCGCGCTGCCCTCGTCGAGCCCGAGAAAATCCAGTTCCCCGGCCTGCCCGATGCGGTACAGATCCAGGTGCCAGGCCTCGTCGCCGGTGCTGAGCGGATAACGCTCGACCAGGGTGTAGGTAGGGCTGCGAATCGGGCCGGTGACGCCGAGTGCGCGCAGCAGCGCACGCGCCAGTGTGGACTTGCCCGCGCCGAGATCGCCGTGCAGTTGCACCATCGCGCGGGCGGGCCGTACCGCGGCCAGGGCCTGCCCCAGGCTTTCGGTGACCTGCGCATCGGCCAGGTGTGTGCTGAGCTGGCTCATTCAATGGCTCCGGCATTGGAGAGGCGGCGCAGCTCGGGCAGCAGATCGGTCGGCAGCAGGCCGCGCTCGCCCGCGCGCGCAGCCGCATCGCCGGCGCAGGCATGCAGCAAGGCACCCAGGCTTGCCGCATCGAACGGCGACCAACCCTGCGCCAGCAAGGCGGCGATCACGCCGGTCAGCAGGTCGCCCATGCCGCCGACCGCCATGCCCGGATTACCGGCGTCAATGATGCGCGGCACTGCGTGCGGCGCGGCGATCACGCTGCCGGCGCCCTTGAGCACCACCACGGCATCGAAACGTTTGGCCAAGGCGTCTGCGGCAGCCAGGCGGTCGTGCTGAACCTGCCCGGTCGACATCCCCAGCAGGCGACCGGCTTCGCCCGGATGCGGTGTCAGCACGCGCGGGCCGCGTGTCGGCACCTGGTTGGCGGCCAGCAGGTTCAGGCCATCGGCATCGATGACGACGGCGCTGTCCGACGCCAACACGCCGTGCCACAACGGCTGCGCCCAGGCGTCCTGGCCCAGGCCCGGCCCCAGTGCGACCACGTCGGCCGCATCGGCCAGCGCGGCGATGTCGTCGCCGGCCTGCAGCGCGCGCACCATCGCTTCCGGGCAGCGCGCCAGCAATGGCGCGACATGCTCGGCGCGGGTGGCGACCTGCACCAGCCCGGCGCCGCTGCGCAAGGCCGCTTCGGCGGTCAGCATGATCGCCCCGCCGCTGCCGAGGTTGCCGCCGACACACAGCACGCGCCCGGATTCGCCCTTGTGCGTATTGCGTCGGCGCGGGCGCAACTGCGCGGCCAGGGCGTCGATCTCCCAGCTGTGCGCGGCCGGCGTCAGCCCGTCGAATGCCGCATCCGGCACGTCCAGCGACGCGACTGCGCGCGTGCCGGCATGCTCCAGCGCATCGCCGGTGTAGAGCCCCACGTGCGGCACGATGAACTGCAAGGTGGCGTCCGCGCGCACCGCAGCACCGAAGGCCACGCCGTGATCGGCATCGATGCCGCTGGGCACATCCAGCGCAAACACCGGCACGCCGGCGGCGTTGATGGCATCGATCAACGCGCCGGTCTCGCTGTCGGGCGCGCGGTTGAGGCCGATGCCGAACAGCGCATCGACGATCACATCGGCCTGCGCCAGCGGAGATGGAAACAGGTCGATCGCACCGCCCACGCCCAGATAGTCGGTGCAGGCGCGCTGCGCCAGCGGCGCGGCCGGGCCGTGCCCGGGAAGATGCACCACCTGCACCTGGCGCCCGGCCCGCTGCGCCAGGCGTGCCAGCACATAGCCATCGCCCCCGTTGTTGCCGGTGCCGCAGACCACCACGATGCGGCGTGCCCGTGGCCAGCGTTCCAGCAGGACCTGCCAGGCGGCCTGCCCGGCACGTTGCATCAAGGTATAGCCGTCGCCGCCGAGCAGCGTGGTGGCCTGCGTGTCCAGCCTGCGCGCGGCGGCGGTGTCGTAAAGATCGAGCGGTGCGTACATGCCGGGAATTCTATACTTGTCGCCATGTCTGCCGTCCTTGCCCGTCCCGACCCCACCGACGCCGCCGCGCGCATCCGTGCGCTTGCGCGCGAGGCGGGCTTCCAGCGCTGCGGCATCACCGGCATCGAGCTGGGCGAAGACGAGGGACACCTGCGCAGCTGGCTGGAAGAAGGCCTGTACGGGACCATGCACTGGATGGCCCAGCACGGCGACAAGCGCTCGCGCCCGCAGGAGCTGGTGCCCGGCACCCTGCGCGTGTTGTCGGTGGGCATGGATTACGGCCGCAAGGACGACAGCGAAGCCTGGAACACCCTGCACGACGGCCGCCGCGCCTACGTGGCGCGGTACGCGCTGGGGCGCGACTATCACAAGCTGATGCGCAACCGGCTGCAGAAACTGGCCGAGCGCATCCAGGGCGAAGTCGGCGCATTCGGCTATCGGGTGTTCGTCGATTCGGCGCCGGTGCTGGAGCGGGCACTGGCACGCAACGCGGGCCTGGGCTGGATCGGCAAACACACCTGCCTGATCGATCGCAAGGGCGGGTCGTGGTTCTTCCTGGGCGAGATCTACCTCGATCTGCCCTTGCCCATCGACACCCCTGCCACCGCGCATTGCGGCACCTGCACGCGCTGCATCGACATCTGCCCGACCCAGGCCATCATCGCCCCGTACCGGCTGGATGCGCGCCGCTGCATCGCCTATCTCACCATCGAACACGAGGGCGCAATTCCCGAGCAGATGCGCAAGCCGATCGGCAACCGCATCTTCGGTTGCGACGACTGCCAGCTGGTCTGCCCCTGGAACAAGTTCGCCCAGCGCACCGACGAAGCCGATTTCCGCGCCCGCAACGAGCTGGATGTGGCAACGCTGCCGCAACTGTTCGCCTGGGACGAAGACGAATTCCTGCGCCGCACCGAAGGCAGCCCGATCCGCCGCAGCGGCCATCAGCGGTGGTTGCGCAACATCGCCGTCGGCCTGGGCAATGCGCCCGGCACGCCGGAGGTGCTGGCGGCGCTGGAGGCGCGCCGCCACGACGACTCGGAACTGGTACGCGAACACGTGGGCTGGGCGCTGGCGCAACACGGTTTGTAGGTTTGCGCCGGATACGCTCACGCATGCGCATCGCCGCTGCGGGATAATGCGGCGATGGCCGACCGCAACGAACAGATCCTCACCCCCAGCCAGCTCAACACGCTCGCGCGCGACCTGCTGGAAGGCAGCTTCCCGCTGGTGTGGGTGGAAGCAGAGCTGAGCAGCGTCACGCGCCCGTCCTCGGGCCATCTGTACTTCACGCTCAAGGACGCGCGCGCACAGATCCGTTGCGCGATGTTCAAGCCCAAGAGCACCTGGCTGAAGTTCCAGCCGCGCGAAGGCCTGCGTGTGCTCGCGCGCGGACGCCTGACGCTGTACGAAGCGCGCGGCGACTACCAGCTGGTGCTCGACCACATGGAAGAGGCCGGCGAAGGCGCCCTGCGGCGCGCCTTCGACGAACTGCGTGCGCGCCTGGCCGCCGAAGGCCTGTTCGATGCCGAGCGCAAGCAGCCGTTGCCGGCGCACGTGCGGCGGCTGGCGGTGATCACCTCGCCCAGCGGCGCGGCGGTACGCGACGTGCTCAGCGTCCTGGCGCGCCGCTTTCCGTTGCTGGAAGTGGACCTGTTGCCCTCGCTGGTGCAGGGCGACAGCGCTGCTGCGCAAATCACCTCGCTGTTGCAGCGCGCCGATGCGTCCGGGCGCTACGACGTCATTCTGATCACCCGTGGTGGCGGCTCGCTGGAAGACCTGTGGGCCTTCAACGACGAACGCCTGGCCCGCACGATTGCCGCCACGCGCACGCCGGTGGTGTCGGCGGTCGGGCACGAGACCGACTTCAGCCTCAGCGATTTCGTGGCCGATGTGCGTGCGCCCACGCCGTCGGTGGCGGCCGAACTGCTGGTGCCCGATCAGCGCGAGCTGGTCGCGCGCGTGCGGCGTGCGCATGCGCGCATGGCCCAGCTGCAGCAGCATGCGCTGGCCACTGCGATGCAGCGCGCCGACCGGCTCGCCCTGCGCCTGCGTGCACACAGCCCGCAGGCGCGACTGCAGCTGCTGCAACGCCGCCAGCAGGATGCCGGACGCCAGCTGCGCGCGCGCCTGACCCAGGTGCTGGAGCGCCTGCAGGCGCGGGTGCAACGGTCGCAGGCGCGCCTGCAGGCGCACAACCCGCAACGCGACCTGGCCACGCTGCAACAACGGCTGCGTGCGCTGCATCCGCAGGCAGCGATGCAGCGGCGCCTGCAGCACGACCAGCTGCGGCTACGCAGCCTGGCACGCTCGCTGGAAGCGGTCAGCCCGCTCGCCACCGTCGCGCGTGGCTACGCCATCGTGACCCGCCCCGCCGATGGCAGCGTGGTGCGCAGCGCCGCCGAGGTCAGCGCCGGCGAGCACCTGCGTGCGCAGCTGGCCGATGGCAGCATCGCGGTGCGGGTCGAGCCGGGCGACGCCTGACATCCGGCAAGACATCACGCGCGCGCTAACCGTGACCAGGCGTCTTCGCCGCCTGCTGCCAACCTTGCAGCAGCAGCCCGGCCAGCGCGACCGGATCATGGTCGAAATGATGCCCGCCCGGACGCGCCACCACCTGCACGCCCCGCGCGCGCAGCTCCGGGCACAGGGTGTCCTTTTCCTGCTCGCCGTAGATGCATTGCAGGCGATGCGCGTCCAGCGACTGGATCGCCGGTTCCACATCACGCTCGGCATCGTTATGCCAGCCCAGCCAGCCACCGACGCGCACCTTGAAATCGGCTTGATGGGCCAGGCCCAGCAGGCTGACAAACTGCACCGACGCACGTTGCTGCGGCGACAGCTCGGGATAGGCAAACGGCAGCACATCGGCACCGAACGAGTAGCCCACCAAGGCAACGTGCTGGATATGCCAGCGCTGCCGATAGCTTGCGATCACCCGGTCCAGGTCCGCCCCGACCTGCTGCGGCGTACGGCTGGCCCAGAAGTAACGCAGGCTGTTCCAGCCCACCACTGACACCCCCTGCTGCTGCAATTGCGCGGCGATGCCCTTGTCCAGTTCGCGCCAGCCGCCGTCGCCGGACAGCATCACCACCATGCGATCGCTGCCGGGCGCATGCAGTTCGACCAGCGGCAGATCGCCCACGCCGTGGGCCTGGGCCGTGAGGAAATGGCCGCGGGTGGCGGCAGCGATCTGCGTGGGGCTGGCAGCGTCGACCAGATCGTCGAGGAAGCCCTGGTTGGCATCGGGCATGTCGCGTGCGCAGGCCAGGGCGCCAGCGCTGGCACCGCCATCGGCGACAACCGCGCCACCCAGCACGTCGGGCGCGGCCGAGGCCAGCGCCTGCCGCGCCAGCACCGCGCCATCGCCCTGCCCCACCAGGACCGGCGGCAGGAATGCGTCGACATGCTCGGCGCGCAGCAACTTCTTGCCCAAGCGTTCGGCATCGTCGGCCAGGGAACTGCAGGCCGCATGATGCGCGCGCACGCGTTCGCGATAGCTGGCGGTGTCGATCACCGCGACCAGCGCGCCATCGTTGCTCAGCATCTCGGCAAGCCGCTGGCCGTCCTGCGCATGGCCGCTGTCGGGCAACAGCACCACCATGGCCTTCGGCGTGCCTTCCGGACGCAGCACCTCCACCGAGCGGTAATGCCCGGCGGTATTTCCGTCCTGCAGATGCCGCGCCACGGCGTAGCCGCTGCCGCCGATCAGCAGTAGTGCGACGACCCAACGAAACAGTTTGATTCCCCAGCCCATCACCGCAATCCTCGCAAGCGCTGGCGCTTGGACCGCGGCCAGGGTGACCGGTTCCAGCGCGATCACGGTCGGTGTTCGCTGCGGTTAAGCCAGCGCGCTCACTTCGGTGTGTGGCCGCCGCGACGCGGAAGACCGTGCACGTCGTCGTCGATGTCGCGCCCCGAGACGCGGATATGGCACACAGCATGGCGATCGGCGATCGCTGGCCATGCGGGTGCAGACCGCGCATGCGCAGCGGCAATGCAACTGCGCCCTAGATGCCGCGCGCCAGGCGAAAGCCGATCCGCGCGCTGGTGCTGTCCGAATCCTGCGACTGCCGCCAGGCCGCACGCGTCTGCTGCGGCGAATTGGCCCAGCTGCCGCCGCGGATCATGCGCTGCCGGCAGCCGGGGTTGAACCACGCCGCACCGTCGGCCGGCGCGCGGCGGTAGCTGGCATGCCAGCAGTCGGCCACCCACTCGCTCAGGTTGCCGCCCATGTCGTGCAGCCCCCAGGCGTTAGCGCGAAAGCTGCCGACCGGCGCCGGGCCCCAGAAGCCATCGCCGTAGCCGACAAAACCGTTGTTCCAGTGCCGGCCGCTGCGCGAGACATCGTTGCCGCCGGTGAAGTTGCCCGCATCCAGCGGCGGCGAGCCGGCATTGCCCCAGGGATAGCGCCCGGTGGTGCCGGCGCGCACCGCGTATTCGAACTCGGCCTCGCTGGGCACGTGGTAGTGGCGGCCGGTCTGTTCCGACAGCCAGCTCGCATAGGCTTCGGCGTCGCGGATGCTGACGTGCATCACCGGGCTGTTGGGGGCGGCCTGCGCGCCGTTGTAGTCGGACTGCCAATCCACCCCGCTGCGGCGGATGAAGTTGCCGCTGCGCTCGTCGTACACCACCGAATGCCCGCGCCGGGTGGCGCGCGGGCGGGCGCCGGTTGCCTCGACGAACTGGCGGAACTCGGCGACCGTCACTTCGGTGATCGACAACGCAAAGCCGCGCGCGAAACGCACGTAATGCGACGGCCGCTCGTTGTCGGAGGCGCCGGGCTCGGCATCGCCTGCGCCCATCTGGAACGCGCCATGCGGCACCACGATCATCTGCGGACCACGCCCACCGACCTTGAGCCCGTCGGTGAACACCTGCCCGGGGCGGAAGCTGCCGTAATGGGTGGCCAATTCCAGCCGCCGCCGCAGATCGCCGGCCACCGCATCGCCTGGATCAGCGATGCGCAGCACTTCGGCCAGCGTTTCGCCGGCCGCCTTGAGGCCGCGCGGGGAGGTCAGATCGTGCAGGCCGGCGTCGTGCAAGGCGGCGATCTGGGCACGGCGCATGCGCTCGATGCGCGCACGTGCGTCGGCAATGGTCGGAGCGCGCTCACGTACCTGCCCGGCCATCTGCAACCAGTAGCGCGCGCCGATGAAGTCGCTCGCCTCCGCAGCCTGTTCGGCGCGTGCCAGCAGGCCGCTTTCCACCGCAGCCAGCCCCTGGCGCGTGCGCGGGTTGTCCGGATCCAGCTGCGCCGCATCGCGAAAGTTCACCAGCGCCCCGTTGCCGTCCTCGCCCAGCCGGCCGCCGCGCAGATCCTCCTCGCCGGCACGGTTGAAGCTCAGCACCCGCTGCGCGGTTTCGACCGCGCGTTGCAGCGTACGCACCTTCGGATCCTGCGGAGCGAGCGCCAGCGCCACGATGGCCAGCTCACGCGCCTGTTCCAGTGCACTGTCCTGGCGGTCGGTCTGCTCGATCAGCGCTTCGCCCAGCTCGATCAAGCGACGCCGCGCCTGTTCCAGTCCGCGACGGCTGGCCGCGTCCTTGCCGCCGGCGCGCTGCTGGATCGCCAGGTACAGCGGAATTGCATCGTCCGCATTGCGATACAGCCGGTCATCCTGCAATGCCTGGTCGGCGCGCTTGCGCGCCTGCGCCAGCGTCTCGTCGCCCAGGTCCACCGGCGGTGGCTGCCATTGCGCCACGGTCTCGGCGGACTCTTCGCCACCGATGGACACATTCGGCTGGCTCGACGGCGCGGCGGCGGCAGCTGGGGGCGCCGCGGCAGGCGCCGGCGTCGGTGTCCGCGAACAGGCGCACACGCCTAGCGCGAGCAAGGCCCATGCTGCGATCCGGTTACCGCACTCACCCACCACCTGCTCCTTCCAGTGCTCTGCCGCACGACAGGCGATCGCGACGTTAGGCTATTCTGCGCGTTCTGCGCAAACCCTCGCTGTCGACGGAAATCACGTGCCCCATTGGATCACCCACCCCTCCGAGCTGACCGAACGCCTGCAGGCGTCGCGTCCGTCCCGCATTGGCCTGGATACCGAATTCATTCGCGAACGCACCTACTGGCCGCAACTGGCGCTGGTGCAGATGGCCATCGGCGAGGAGATCCTGTTGATCGACCCGCTGATCCCGGGCATGAACGAGGCGCTCAAGGCGTGGTTGACCGCCACCGACATCGTCAAGGTGATGCATAGCGCCAGCGAGGATCTGGTCACCTTCAAATGCGCGTGCGGGGTGTTGCCGCGGCCGTTGTTCGACACCCAGATCGCCGCCGCGCTGGCGGGTGTGGGTGGCGGCATGGGCTATCAGAAACTGGTGCAGGAAGTGACCGGCACCTTGCTGAGCAAGGGCGAGACGCGCTCGGACTGGATGCGCCGCCCGCTGTCGCCGGCGCAGCTGGAATATGCTGCCGACGATGTGCGCTACCTGTTCGCCATCCACGACGAACTCACCCGTCGCCTGACCGAGCAGGATCGCCTGGGCTGGCTGGCCGAAGATGCCGAGCGCCTGCTCGCCACGGTAGAGCACGACGACGGCGAGCGCTGGCCGCATGTGAGCCTGCGCACCGCGCAGTTCCTGGAACCGGCGGCGCAACGTCGCCTGTTGCGCCTGCTGCGCTGGCGCGACCTGCAGGCGCGTCAGAGCGATCGCCCGCGCAGCTGGATCCTGGACAATGAACTGGCCAGCCAGCTGGCACGGTTTCCGCCGGCTGATCTGGACGCCCTGCTGCGTCAGTTCGACAAGTTCCCCAAGGCGCCGCGCAAGCTTGCCGCCGCCGTATGGGAGGCGCTCAACACGCCGCTGCCCGACGAGGAGCACGCGCCGCTGGCGCAGGCCGCCACCGACGGCAACAAGGTCGTGCTCAAGCGCCTGCAGGATGCAGTGGCCCAGCGCAGCCGCGAGCTGGGATTGCCCGACGGCATCCTGGCCTCGCGCCGGCACCTGGAAACCCTGATCGAGCAACGCAGCTGGCCTGCACCGTTGGGACAATGGCGCCGCCATGCCCTGGAAGCGCAGCTGACACCACTGCTGGAAGACACTGCGACGCAGTGAGGTGGTGCAGCGGTCCTGAGATCACGCCTCCATGCGCCCGCCGCGAGGCGGGCAAAGCGCAGGCGGTTTTCAGCCAGCTTCACTTCCACAGCGCAGCTTGTGGATCCGACCACACGCGCGAGCAGCATCTCCGTCGATCGCCTCATCTGATTGATATCGCGCCATCGAAGCTGGCGCAGTCAGGACATGTTCTGGTCACGAAGCGGTCAGTGTCTGACCAGGACTGCATGGATGTGTCATCTCGCCTGGCCTGCTGCTGTATCGTTACGGCCGGGGTCGCCGTGTGCGCAAGCATGTTCGGCGGCCTCGCCAGACACCGCGAACGCGCGAACAGGCCCTGTGAAAGGCCTGCTCACTATCTGCAGGCGCGCGCGCGCAACGGCCGCCCCCGGGCCACATGCCATAATGACGCGTGTCCATCGGGCAACGTCTCCACCACTTATTCCGAGGCTATACCTCTGTGAGCAATACCACTTCCAAACTGGATTCCATCGCACAAGCCAAAGCCAAGCTGCTGGACGAGCTGCAGAAGCTGGAAGAACAGGAAAAGACCGAGCGCGCCAGCGAGGCATCCTCTGCGCATGCCACCATCGTCTCGCTGCTGGAACAGTTTGCCGGCCACTTCAACACCAAGCAGCGCAACGATATTGCCGCTTACCTGGGCACCACTGCTGCACGCAAGGATGTGGTCAAGAGCGGCCGCAGCGAAGTCAAGCCGAAGTACGAACTGCCGCACACCGGCGAGACCTGGTCCGGCCGCGGCCGCACGCCCAAGGCCTTCGCCGCCTGGGAAGGATCGGTGTCGTACAAGGAATGGAAGGCTAAGAATCCGGACCTCAAGTTCCCGCTCGTCCGCGAGTGATTGCCGCAGGATCGCGCCTTCGGGCGGCGATCCAGGCTGCCGGCCTGCTTGGCGAATCGCGCCACATGTGGGTAGAATCAGGACACGTGGGGCGGTAGCTCAGCTGGGAGAGCGTCGCGTTCGCATCGCGAAGGTCGAGGGTTCGATCCCCTTCCGCTCCACCATTGCTTCAACCGTAGGGCCTCGGAAACGCCATGTTTCCGGGGCCTTTTCGTGTCAGGCGTGTGCATCGGGAGCGCGTCGGCCAGTGCAGTGCCGGTGCCGGTCACGGCCATGTCGCCGGGATCACATCGTGCGCGCTAACGTCCGTCTCATCATCACGCCGGACGCAAGCCATGAACAACAAGCAGAGCCAGCCCGACAAGGCCGCCGACAACCAGCACGGTGTTTCGGAGAGCCAGCAGGATCGCAAACAGGATGAGGCCGCCAAGCAGCGCCCCGGACAGGAAGACCTGCAGGTCCATGACGAACAGACCCGCCGCCCCAAGGGCAACGCCGGCCAGGGCGAATGACCTGCCGAGCAGGGTGGTTTCGCAGCGCCTCAGCGCGGGTTCGCTGGCGCTGCTCCGCCCTGCCCGATGTGGCAAGATCGGCGACAGCCGTCATCCGCCGGGGCGGATGAGGCCTACGCCAACTTGCGCGCGCGATGGGCTGCGACACGCCCTCGCCGCACGCACACCTCCATCGCCTGACGGCGCCCTGTTCCGGTGGTCTTCGCATGCAGATTCCTGACGCGTCCGCGCTGCAACTCTTCCACGCGACGCTGTTGCCAGGCGATGCCGCCGTTGCGGCGCAGATGCCGGCCAACGAAGACGAACGCCTGGCTGCACTGCAGGACTACCAGCTTCTGGACACTGCCCCGGAGCCGGTCTACGACGAATTCACTTCGATCGCGGCGGCGGTCTGCCGTACGCCGATGGCACTGATTTCGCTGATCGACACGCAGCGCCAGTGGTTCAAGTCGAAGCTGGGCATGGCGCCGAGCGAAACCCCGCGCGAGCTGTCGTTCTGTGCCCACGCCATCCTCGAACCCGATCACGTGATGGAAGTGGGCGACACCCAGCTGGATGCGCGCTTCGTGCGCAACGCGCTGGTCACCGGCGAGCCGCAGATCCGCTTCTATGCCGGCGCCCCGCTGCTGACCTCCGACGGGATCGCGCTGGGCACGCTGTGCGTGCTGGATCGCACACCCCGCCGCCTGTCGGTCGCCGAGCGTGACGCACTGCAGGCACTGGCCAGGCAGGTCGTCAACACCATCGAGTTGCAGCGTGCGGCCAGGCTGGTCGAGCTGGACGCATTGCGCGATGACCTCACCGGCGTGTGGAATCGCGCCGGCCTGGAGCAGGCACTGCAGACGCTGGCACAGGGATCGGAGACGGCCGCGTCGCCATCGCTTGCGCTGGCACTGATCGACCTGGACGGCTTCAAGCGGCTGAAGCTGCAGGCTGGAACGGCAGCAGCGGACGCCACGTTGGTCCAGGCTGCCAGGATGATCGAAGTGCAGCTGCCGGAGAGCGCCACGGTGGCGCGGTTGAGCCGCGACCAGTTCTGTGTCGCAGTGCCGGAGACAGCGGCGACCGAGGCCATGGAAATGATCGAGGCCGTGCGCAGGGCGATCGAAGCGGCGCGCTGGCCAGCCGGTGCACTGACGATCAGCGCCGGCCTGGTCGAGGTGGCAGCCGGTGCGTCGCTCGACAGCAACGCCTTGCTGGCGCGTGCACGGCACGCCCTGCAGGGCGCGATCGGCAAGGGACGCAACTGCGTGCGTCGCTTCGATGGCTGGCATCGGCAGGACTGAGCTGCAGACCACGCCCAGGCCTGAGGAGGTCGGTCACCAGCGCGCGGATCGCCCCGGCCACGCAGCCTCGGGCGGCGTGGTCGATGCCGGTGTCCGGCTGCAGTCGTTGCGGTTGCGGATGCAGTGTGTACATCCGCGCCCGCTTCCTTCAATGGTCGATCACACGTGGCGGGCAGCCGCCCGGCGAGTCCGCAGCCGTGTTGGTGGGCTGCGCCTGGCCAGGCTCAGGCTGCCAAGGCATCGGTGTTGCCGGCAATCTCATCCACCTGCAGCACCTGGTCCATCTCCAGCAGCACCACGAAGCGCTCGCCCACCTTGCCCATGCCGCGCAGCAGGTCGCGGCGGATATGCGTGCCGAATGACGGCGCCGCTTCGATGTCCTGATCGGCCAGTTCGATCACCGCGTTGACCGCATCGACCAGCACCCCGATCACCTGCGGTCCCTGCGCTTGTTCGGTGGCCAGGATCACGATGCAGCTGCGTTTGCTGATCGCACTGTCGGCACGCCCGAGCCGCGCCTGCAGGTCCACCACCGGTACCACCGCACCGCGCAGATTGATCACCCCGCGCACGCAGGCCGGCATCGACGGCACCGGCGTGGGCGCGCGGTACTGGATGATTTCGCGAATGCCAACAATGCTGATGGCGAAGATTTCACCATCCAGCTGGAAGGTCAGGTACTGGGCTGCCGCAGCGGCGTCGCCAGGCATCACATCGGGGGTCTGTGCAGTCATCGATCGGTCTCTCAGAAGCGGGCGAACTGGCCTTCGTCCGGGCCCTCGGACATCGCATAGGCCGGCGCCGCGGTGCTGCGCCAGCCGCGCGTCCCGGGCGCACGTGCCGGGCCTGCGGCCGCCACCTTGCCGCGCTTGGGCGGGGTGCTCGCAGGCCCCTGCCCGCCCAGGCGGAAGAACGCCATGCTCTGCTGCAACTGCTCGGCCTGCGCGCTCATTTCCTCGGCGGTGGCGGCCAGTTCTTCCGATGCACTGGCGTTCTGCTGGGTGGTCTGGCTCAGCTGCACCACCGCCGAATTGATCTGGCTGACGCCGGAGGATTGTTCCTCGGACGCGGCGGAAATCTCCTGCACCAGGTCCGAGGTGCGCTTGATGCTGGGCACGATGGTGTCGAGCAGACGGCCGGCACGATCGGCCAGCTCGACGCTGGAACTGGCCACCTCGCCAATCTCCTGCGCGGCCACCTGGCTGCGTTCGGCCAGCTTGCGCACCTCGGCGGCCACCACGGCAAAGCCCTTGCCATGCTCGCCGGCGCGCGCCGCCTCGATCGCCGCGTTGAGCGCGAGCAGATTGGTCTGGTACGCGATGTCGTCGATGATGCCGATCTTCTGCGCAATCTGCTTCATCGCCTGGGTGGTGGCGACCACCGCTTCGCCGCCTTCGATGGTTTCTTTGGCGGCCTGCGTGGCCATGCCATCGGTGATGCGGGCATTTTCGGTGTTCTGGCTGATCGATGCGGTCATCTGTTCCAGCGAGGCGCTGGTCTCCTCGACACCGGCGGCCTGTTCGCTGGCAGCCTGCGACAACGATTGCGCGGTGGCGCTGACTTCTTCCGACGCGCTGGCCAGGGTTTCGGCACTGGTGTTGACCTCGCCGACCACCTGCGACAGCTTCTGCACCATCGTACGCATCGCTTCGAGCAGCTGCGCGGTCTCGTCGCGGCCATGCACGTCGATGCGCATGGTCAGATCGCCTTCGGACAGCCCATTGGCCACCGTCACCGCGCGGCGGATCGGGCCGGTGACGCTACGGCTGATCACCACGCCGAGAATCGCGCCGAGCAGCACGCCGCCGCAGATGATGGCGATCAGCAGCTGGGAGCTGCGCGTGTGGATGCTGCCGGCTTCGGCATTGGCCGAGGCGGCACTGCGCTCGCGCAGCCCGCTCAGGTCGGTCATCAGGCTATCGACCTCATCCGAACTGGCGCGTACCGCACGCGACAACTCGGCCAGTTCCGGATTGGCGTCGCGCAAGGCTTCGCGGTTGGCGGCGTCGATGAAGCGGCCGCGCTCTTCCAGGTATTTCTGCCAGGCGCGGTCGAATTGCGCCAGCTTGTTCCTGCCTTCCTCGGTCTGGAAACTGGGCCGCGCGCGCGTCATGTAGTCGACCACCTTGGCGGTGTACTTGTCGATGTTCTGCACATGCGACTGACGCTCTTCGGCGCTGCTGGCCAACAACAGGTTGGCGCGTGCGCGGCCGGCGTAGATGAGGTTGATATTGGCCTCCTTCACGTTCGACAGGCCGAGCAGCTCGCGCTGGTACAGCGAGGTCGACAGGTCGCTGATACGACCGGAGTTGGAATAGCCGACCCAGCCGATGCATGCGCCGATCGCCGAGACGATCAGGAACGCCACGATCAGCCTGGTTCCAATTCTGAAGTTGCCTAACATTGGGAAGTTCTCTTGAGATGGTGCATGTGCGACCTGCAGTGCAGGGTCGCCCGGTGGCGTGATGCGGATGCCGCTCGCTGCGATGCGGCTTGTCTAACCAATCGCTAATGGCTATCGGCGACGTCAAAACGCGCTTGAGACACAAACGGTGCTTAACCACGTATTCACACCATCGGATATGCGCTTTTGTGACCGGTCACGCGCTCGCAGGGCCAGGCATTCAGAAAATTCCTACCCCCCGGATTGATGCCCGGACAGTCCGCAGCGACATCACGACTGCACGGTTAGGCTTGGCGCATGTCGCCACAGCCACTTCCACGTAGTTTCTATGCGCACGATGCCCGCCAGGTCGCACCGCGATTGCTCAACAAGGTGCTGGTCAGCGCGGATGGGCGCCGCGGCCGCATCACCGAGGTCGAGGCGTATTGCGGCAGCGAAGATCCGGCCGCGCATTCGTTTCGCGGCATGACCCCACGCACGCAGGTGATGTTCGGCGCACCGGGGCATCTGTATGTGTATTTCATCTACGGCATGCATTGGGCGATCAACGCGGTGTGCGGTGGTGCGCCCGGGCATGCGGTGCTGATCCGCGCGCTCGAGCCGCTGGCCGCAATCGCCGCGATGCAGGCCGCGCGCAGCGCCGCCCCGCTCAAGACCTTGACCACCGGCCCCGGTCGCCTGGCCCAGGCATTTGGCGTGAACGCCACGGACAACGGGCTGGACCTGACCGACGCGCGCGCACGCCTGTGGATCGAGGACGATGGCCTGCCGCCGCCATCCGGGCCGCTGGCAACGCCGCGCATCGGCATCCGCAAGGCGATGGATGCACCATGGCGCTGGGTGGTGCCCGATAGCCGCTATCTGTCGCGTCCGCTGCCACGGACGACAGGCGCGCGCGCGGTGCTGCCGGGCGACTGAGCCAGCCACTGCTCCATCGGCGTCTGCTCGGCGGCGCCAGGCCCACGCTGCAGCAGGCGCAGGGCCTGCTCGGCCTGCTCGGTACTCAGGTCCTGCAGCGGCTGGAAGCGATCGGCCGCCCATACCGCCATCGGCAGGCCATCGAGATAGGCCACACGGTTGCCCGGCACGCGTGCGACGCGCTCGCCCGGCAGGAGGCTGCCCAGCAGATTGCTCGGGTCGCTCGCGCTCACGCACACCCACTGCTGCGGCAAGGCTTGCGCACGTACGCGGCGCAGGGCGGCGATCGCATCCGGCAACGCAAACTGCTCGCCGGACAGGCCGGCGATGAAACGCCCGCCACGGATTTCGCCACGCGCTTCCAGGCGTTGGTACATGCGCAGCAATTCGCGCCACGGCGGCAACCACGCCGCCTCGCGCTCCAGCAGCCGCCAGCAGACCACGCCGTAGCGACGCAACAAGGTGTGCGCCACATGTTCGAGCATGTCCTGGTGGCGCTCGCCGGCCTCGGCCAGCGGTAGCTCCGGCAGCGCGCGTACCGGCGCCCAGCGCCCGGCATCGCGAATGCCCAGGGCACTGGCGCGGCGCCGGTGGCGCGACAGCGCCGAGGGCCGCTTGGATGCCGGCACCAGCAGCGCGCGCAGCCCGGCATAACTGTCGCAATGCGCACGCCCGCGCATCACCAGCTCGCTCAGGGCATCTTCTAATTCGGTGCTCATCAGCCGGGCCGCATCGGCAATCTCGTCGAAGAACAAGGCGCCTTGCTGCTGCAGGACCTCCGCCACCCGTTGCGCGCGCGAACCCAATGGTGCGTCGTCGCCATCGCGTGCCAGGCTGCTCCAGCGTTGCGCGGCGCGGCGCGGCAGCAGCACGATCGGCGTGCTACGCAGCGCGGCACCGCCACGGCCGCCGCCGGGCCGCAGCCGCGCCCACACGGTGCGCCCGGCAGTGCACAGCTCGTCCAGCCAGGCCGGTTGATAGTCGCGCACGCGTGCCGGCAGCAGCTCGCTTTCCCACAGCACTGCGGGGGCCTCGAAGCCTTCCAGCTGCCCGACCACGCCGGCCAGTGCGTCCGGCCCTGCCACACGGCTGGCGCCATCGACGTGCTGCCACTCGAACAGGAACCGCGCGTAGTCGCGTTGCGCCACCGGCTCGATCTCGCGGCGCAACCGCCCCAAGGTATAGCGATGGATGCGCGCCAGCAGATGACGTTCGCACCATTCTTCCGACTGCGCCTGCGCGCTGAAGTGGCCGGCCATGACATAGCCCTCGCGCTGCAGCGCGGCCAGGGCAAGCACGATCTCGGATTCGGGCAGGCGCAATGCGCCCGCCAGGGCCGGTACCTGCGCCGGGCCGACCGCAGACAGGCGCCCGCGCAGCAGCTCGCGCACGGCCCAGTCGCGCTGCCAGTCGGCAACGCGGCAATCTGCCGGCGCCTGTAGCGGCGGTTGGGCAACGGCATGCGGATACAGCGGCACAAACCAGTCGATGCGCTCGGCACTGATCCACAACGCGGGCACCCCGTCGAAGGCAAGACAACTGGCGCGCCCATCGCCGGCGAGTGCAGCCAGCCACGCCTGCCATTGCGCATCGCCCGCTTCATCGACCGGAAGCACACCGAGTCCGACCAACGCCTCGTGCATTTCTTCGGCATCGCGCGGCTGCGGCCAGGCCTGTTCACGCACCGAGGCGATGGCCTCGGGATCGAGCTGCCCCAGGTCGTCGCTGCTCTGCGGCGTATAGCGACGGCTCTGCACGGCCTGGGTGCGGCGCTCCTCCAGCGGTGCGTCGTCCAGGAAGGCATACGGCCGCGCATTCAAGGCTTCGGCCGCCAGCGGCGACGGTGCCGCCAGATCGCGCGCCACCAACGTGATCGCGCCCGACTCCAGCCCGCGCAGCACCTGCAACCAGCCCTCGCTGTCCATGGACTGATGCAGGCAGTCTTCCAGTGTCTGCGCCACCAACGGGTGGTCCGGCACCTCGCGCTCGCCGACCAGGTTCTCCGCGCAGGCGACCTGGTCGGGGAACACGGTCGCCAGCAGATCCTCCGACTTCATCCGTTGCAGTTGCGGCGCGACCTTGTGGCCGCCGGCAAAGCGCGGCAGCGCCATCGCATTGGTCGCATTCCAGCGCCAGCGCACGCCGAACAGCGGTGCATCCAGCAGCGCCTGGATCAACACATGCTCGGCCGATGACGAATGGAGGTAGCGGGCCACCTCCTCCAGCGCAAAACTGTGGCTGGTGGACAGCGACAACACGATCGCATCCTCGGTCGCGGCGGCCTGCAGTTCGAAGTTGAAGGTGCGGCAGAAGCGCTTGCGCAACGCCAGTCCCCAGGCACGGTTGATGCGGCTGCCGTACGGCGAGTGGATCACCAGCTGGGTGCCGCCACTGGCATCGAAGAAGCGCTCCATCACCAGACACTGCTGGGTCGGCATCGCGCCCAGGGCCGTGCAGGCATGGGCGAGATAGTCGACCAGCTGGCGTGCAGCTTCCACCGACAGACCCAAGACGTCGTGCAGCCAGTCGCAGGCGGCCTGATGTGGCGGGCTCTCCAGCCGCACCGCAATCTCGCCGCGCAGGCGCGACACCGCCGCCGACAATTCATCGCTGCGCCCGGGCGCCTCGCCGAGCCAGAACGGGATATTCGGTGGCGCGCCCTTGGCATCTTCCACGCGCACGCGCCCGGCATCCACGCGCAGGATGCGGTAGCTGGCATTGCCAAGCTGGAACACATCGCCGGTAAGGCTTTCGACCGCAAAATCCTCGTTCACCGTGCCGATCTTTTCGGCCTGCGGCTCCAGCACCACGCTGTAGTCGCCGGTTTCGGGAATGGTGCCGCCGGAGGTCAGCGCGGTCATGCGTGCGCCACGCCGCGCATGCAGGCGCCGATGCACCGCGTCGCGATGCAGGTAACCCGCACGCGGCCCAAGCCGTGTGCTGAAGCCCTCGCACAACATGCGCACCACGTCATCGAAGCTCGCACGGCTCAGCTGCGCGAACGGCCAGGCACGACGCACCAAGGCGAACAACGCGTCTTCGTCCCAGTCCTCGCACGCGGCCTCGGCCACGATCTGTTGCGCAAGCACGTCGATCGGCGCCAGCGGCATGCGCAAGGCGTCCAGCTCACCGCGGCGCACGCTGTCCAGCAGCGCGGCGCATTCGATCAGCTCGTCGCGGGTCTGCGGGAACAGGCGCGCCTTGGGCGTGCCGCCGACCTTGTGCCCGGAGCGTCCGGCGCGCTGCAGGAAGGTGGCGATCGAGCGTGGTGAACCGAGCTGGCAGACCAGGTCCACATCGCCGATATCCAGACCCAGTTCCAGCGATGCGGTGGCCACCAGCACGGTGAGGTCGCCGGCCTTGAGCCGCTGCTCGGCCAGCAGACGCGTTTCGCGCGACAAGCTGCCGTGATGGGCGGCGACGCGCTGCTTGCCGAGCAGATCGCCAAGATGGCGCGCAGCCCGCTCGGCCATGCGCCGGGTATTGACGAACACCAGCGTGGTGCGATGCTGCTGCGCAAGCCTGGCGACATCGGCATACACCTGCAGCCACTGATCGTTGCACATCACCACGCTCAGCGGCGTCGGCGGCAGGGCCAGCGCCAGATCGCGCTTGCGGGTGTAGCCGATATCCACGATCTCGCAGGGCGGCGGCTGGCCGGCATCGCCCGCCCCGACCAGGAACTGCGCCACGATCTCGATCGGCTTCTGCGTCGCCGATAAGCCAATGCGGGTGATCGGGCGCTCGGCCAGCCGCTGCAGTCGCTCCAGCGTCAGGCTCAGGTGGCTGCCGCGTTTGTCCGCCGCCACCGCGTGGATTTCATCGACGATGACGGTGCGCACATGCCGTAGCGCATGGCGTCCGGAGGCCGAGCCCAACAGCACGTACAGGGACTCCGGCGTGGTCACCAGGATATGCGGCGGCGTGCGGCGCGCTTGCGCTCGCTCACGCTGCGGGGTGTCGCCAGTACGCACCGCCGTGCGCACTGCCACGTCCGGCAGGCCGCTCGCGACCAGGGCCGTGCGGATGCCCTGCAACGGCGCATCCAGATTGAGGTGGATGTCGTTGGACAGCGCCTTCAGCGGCGAGACGTAGACCACGCGGGTTTCGTCCGGCAGCGCGCCACCGTTGGCCAGGCCGTCGCGGATCAATGCATCGATCGCCGCGAAGAACGCCGTCAACGTCTTGCCCGAGCCGGTGGGCGCGGCTACCAGCGTGTGGCGTCCGGCCTGGATCGCCGGCCACGCGGCAATCTGCGCCGGCGTGGGCGCAGCGAAGGTCTGCGCAAACCACGCAGCCACGACAGGATGGAACTGCTGCAGGACAGGATGCATAGGCGATACCGCAGGCCGTGATGCCAAGCCAGGACCGACGGCGCGTGGATTCAAGGGGGTGAGTTCAATGGATGGGGTTGCGCTGCGCCCCACACAAGCCAGCCGCAGCAATGGCGATGCATCATGAAATCGGAGGACGACCGGCGCGCGACCTCGCCGGCGGCCAACGCAACACTGCGGCCCGGCGCGACGATTGTCGACCGGGCGCGTGCCATGGCACATTGACGCCCATGCCCAGCCTGATTCTCTTCATGATTGCCGGCGCCGCGCTGTACGCGTTCTGGAACTCCTCGCGTGCCGCAGCCGAACGTGCCGACATCCTCGGCCGCAACGCCTGCCGTGCCGCCGACGTGCAATGGCTGGACCAGAGCGTGCATTCCACCAACCTGCGCATCTGCCGCAAGCCCAATGGCTGGCTGGGCTTCGAGCGGACGTTCCGGTTCGAGTATTCGCACGATGGCATCGACCGGCATAGCGGCCGCCTGGTGCTGCGCGGCGATCAGCTGATCGCCTTTACCGGACCGCAAGTGGCCACGGTGACACCGCTGAGCCCGGATCATCAGCGCCTGAACTGACCGCGATCTGGCCGCTGTGGACGCCTGCAGGCGCCTGGCCTGCAGGCGGCAACCGAAGACCAGCGTCCTGCAGCGCATTCAAGAAGCCGCCGCAGTGACTGCAACCGCATCTGTCGGTGCCTCAGGCGACCGCGGTGCACACACCACGCGTACCTGCCGCGGCACCGGACGGGCGCGCGGTGCGCGCCCGCTGCCGGTTACTTGACCACGCGCAGATGCGGACGCTTGCCGGCAGCCGGCGGCTCGTCCGGCGTGGGCGCACCCGGCGGCGGCGACGCACCCGGATCCGGCGGTTCGGTGCTGGTACCGGGGATATCGTCCGGCAAGGCCATGCCCTGCCCCGTCTCGCGCGCATATACCGCCAGGACGGCGGCCATCGGCACCATCACCGGATAACTGACGCCGCCAAAGCGCGCGGTGAACTGTACGCTTTCGTTGTCGACCTGCAGCCCGACCACGGCGCGCTCGGCGATGTTCAGGACCACACGGCCGTCCTTGACCGCACTGGCAGGCACCTGCACGCCGGGCAGTCCTGCGTCCACCAGAACGTGCGGCGTCATGCCGTTGTCGTTGATCCATTCGACCAAGGCCCGCAACAGGTACGGGCGATGGCTGGTCATGCGGGGGAAATCTTCGCTCATGGCGTCATTTTACCCGCACACGGCCCGCAGCGGCGGCTGCGCGATGCGGCGTCGGTCTGTTGGCATACAGCCGTCGCATCAGCCTGGCAGGTCGCGCAGTTTCTTTTCCTGATCGGTCAGGCTGCGGATGAAGCCGGGATTGCGGAAGATCCGGTTGCCATAGTCTTCGATCGCCTTGCCATCCTTGGGCAGCCCGATCTCCAACGCGTCCAGTCGCCAGATGATCGGCGCCATCGCGCAATCGGCCAGACTCATTTCCGGATTGAGGAAGAACTTGCTGGCCTTGAACAGCGGCACCGACGCGGTGAGCAGTTCCTTCAGGCGCTTGCGGCCGGCTTCGGCCTGGGTCTTGTTGCCGAGCTGGATGGCCTGCACCTGCGGCACCCAGTCGTGCTCGATCCGCAACATCGCCAGACGCAGGCGCGCGCGAGAGAGCGGGTCGACCGGCATCAACGGCGGATGCGGGTAGCGCTCGTCCAGGTATTCGCTGACCACCGATGCGGCGTACAGCACCAGGTCGCGTTCGACCAGGGTCGGGACCGAATGATAGGGATTGAGATCGATCAGATCTTCCGGGGGATTTTGCGGGTCGACCGGCACCAGGTCGTAGGTCACCCCTTTCGCCGCCAGGACCAGACGGACCCGGTGGCACAACACGTCGTCGTTGGACGAAAACAAAGTCAAGGTATTCCGCATACGCACACTCGTCGCCATTCAAGGCTCTCCGACGACCGGAATCCGCCGGCCGCATCGGCGCGGCCGGCCCAACGCCGACCGTCACCACGGTCCTTCGAGTGTGCAATCACGTCACGCAAAAGCCAAGGGTGATAGGGCCTCAAAAACACCAACTGGCCATATTGTGGCGTTCAATGTCTGGCGCGGCCGGCGATGACGCGTCATCGGCAGGGTCCGCAGCGGATCTGCGGATTCTGTGCAGGCCCTTGCACGCCCACCATCGCGAGACACGCCGCAAGTACGTCCTTGACGCTGCGAGTTGGCTGCAGGGCCCTTGCCCGCCCACCATCGCGGCACACGCCGCAAGTACGTCCTCGACGCTGCGAGTTGGCTGCAGGGTCCTTGCCCGCCCACCATCGCAGGACACGCCGCAAGTACGTCCTCGACGCTGCGAGTGTGCTGCCGGGCCCTTGCCCGCCCACCATCGCAGGACACGCCGCAAGTACGTCCGTGTAGGCTCCGGCGCGGCATCCATGCCGCTCAGGGTCCCGCGACGGTGAGCGGGCAAGGACCAGTGGAGAGGTTCGGTGTGCATGGGAAGAGCAGTGCTGGATGCGCCTTGTTCGATCATGAAGCACCGGTTGCACGTCTGATGCACACCGCACGACAGGCAGCTTTTCGGATGAGCGCCGACCAACTGTCTGGTGGGTGTCCTTGCCGGTTGCGGGGCCGTGTGGCGGCATGGATGCCGCCACACGGCCCCGCAAGGGACGGGTTCACGGCGTGTCCCGCAAGCGGTGAGGGCGCCGCGCCCTCGACGTTGGGAGTGTGCTGCAGGGCCCTTGCCCGCCCGCCGTCGCGGGACACGCCGCAAGTAGGTCGATGTAGGCTCTTGAGTCGATCTAGGCTCTTGAACGGCGTCCATGCCGCTCAACGACTGCGCCACCGCCGACGGACGCGGCCCAGGCCCGGAATCGGCAAATAGCATGCGCACGCCTGCCCTGCGCAGCGCCTGCATGCACCGGGCGATCGGTTGCTATTCCTGGGCGGCCGCGGCATTGCGCGCCGCCTCGGGTTCACCGCACGATCAATGCACGTCCTTCCAGTATTCCTTCTTGAGCAAGTAGGCAATGAAGGTGAGCAAGACCAGGAACAGGATCACCCACACGCCCATGCTTTGCCGTTTCAGCGCCGCCGGCTCGCCCGCGTACTCGAGGAAGTTGGCGATGTCGCGCACGGTCTGGTCGAACTCCACTGGCGTCTGTCGCCCGGGCTGGCCGAGCTTGAGCGCCTGCACCGGCTTGTCGCCGGTCGCCTTGTCGGGCGGGCCGAACTGCGCCTGCTGCAGTCCTTGCAGCTCCCACAGCGGATTGGGCATGGACGCATTCGGGAACAACTGGTTGTTCCAGCCCAGGGGGCGGGTCTGATCCAGGTAGAACGACTTGAGGTAGGTATAGACCCAGTCGGTGCCGCGCACGCGGGCGATCAGGGTCAGGTCCGGCGGCGCCTTGCCGAACCACTTGGCCGCCGCATCGTGCGGCATGGTGCCTTCGATGTGTTCGCCGATCTTGGCGCCGGTGAAGTTGAGGTTGGTCATGACCTCTGCTTCGCTCAAGCCCAGATCGCTGGCCATGCGCGAATAGCGCAGGTACTTCAGCGAGTGGCAGCCGGAACAGTAGTTCATGAACAACTGCGCGCCACGCTGCAGCGAGGCACGGTCGCTCAGGTCATTGCCGGCCTGCTGCACCGCACCGCCTTCGGCCGCAATCGCACCGCCGCCAATGAGCAGCCCGCACAGCAGGGCGACCAGGCGCGACGTCCATGACCTCACGTTGGAATTAGTCATGGGTGGTCACCCGCTCCGGCACCGGCTTGGTCTTGTCCAGCCGCGTCCACACCGGCATGGTGATGAAGAAGGCGAAGTAGAGGAAGGTCAGCACGCGCCCGACATAGGTTTCGTGCGCGTCGGTGCCGGGGCCGGAGCCGATCACGCCCAGCCACACGAAGCACACCACCAGCACGCCGAGCGCGACCTTGGAGATCCAGCCACGGTAGCGAATCGAGCGCACCTTGGCCCGATCCAGCCACGGCACCAGGAACAGGATCGCGATCGCCGAGAACATCACCAGCACGCCGCCGAGCTTGTTAGGCACAACCCGCAACATCGCGTAATACGGCGTGTAGTACCAGACCGGCTTGATGTGCTCGGGAGTCACCAGGCGATTGGCCTCGGTGAAGTTGTCGTGCTCCAGGAACAGGCCGCCAAACGCCGGCGCGAAGAAGATGATGAAGGCCGCGATCAACAGCAGAAAGCCGACCCCGACCAGATCCTTGACCGTGTAATACGGGTGGAACGGGATGCCGTCGGCCGGCTTGTGCGCGTCCCAGCGGTTGCCCTTCGGCCCCTTCTTGATGTCCACGCCATCGGGATTGTTGGAACCCACTTCATGCAGCGCGCCGATGTGCAGCACGATCAGCAGCAACAGCACCAGCGGCAGCGCGATCACGTGCAGCGCGAAGAAGCGGTTGAGCGTGGCATCGCCGGGCAGGTAGTCACCCATGATCCATTCGGTCAGCCCGTTGCCGATCACCGGGATGGCACCGAACAGCGAGATGATGACCTTGGCGCCCCAGAACGACATCTGACCCCACGGCAGCACATAACCCATGAAGGCTTCGGCCATCAGCACCAGGTAGATCAGCATGCCGAGAATCCACACCAATTCGCGCGGCTTCTGGTAGCTGCCGTACATCAGCCCGCGGAACATGTGCAGATACACCACGATGAAGAACAGCGAGGCGCCGGTGCTGTGCATGTAGCGGATCAGCCAGCCCCACTCCACGTCGCGCATGATGTATTCGATCGAGGCGAATGCATCGGCGGCGCTGGTCTTGTAGTGCATCGTCAGGAAGATGCCGGTGACGATCTGGTTGACCAGCACCACGATGGCCAGCGAGCCGAAGTAGTACCAGAGGTTGAAGTTCTTCGGCGCGTAGTACTCGCTGACATGCTTGCGATACATGGGCATCAGCCCGGGCGCGCGTTCGTTGACCCAATCGAACACACCGTTGGCGGTACGGACCAGGATATTGCTCATCAGGCAGCCCCCGTGCTGTTGGCCGACGTACCGGCACCATCGGGATCGACGCCGATCACCAGGGTGTTGTCGTCCACGTAGTGGTGTGGGGGCACCAGCAGATTGATCGGTGCCGGCACGCCGTCGAAGACGCGGCCGGACATGTCGAAACGCGACTTGTGGCAGGGGCAGAAATAGCCGCCCTTCCATTGCGGGTCGTAGGGCTCGGGGCGGATCTCGGCGACCATTTCCGGCGAGCAGCCCAGATGCGTGCACAGCCCGACCAGCACCGAGATGTCGGACTTGATCGAGCGGTATTCGGGATTCTTCAGTACATAGTCCGGCTGCTGGTCCTTGTTCTCGGACTTGGGATCCTTGAGCCGGTCATCCAGCGATGGCAGCGCGTCGAGCATCGCCTTGGAGCGCTTGACGATCCAGATCGGCTGACCGCGCCATTCCAGAACCAGCCGTTGCCCCTCCTGCAAGGCGCTGATGTCGGCAGTCACCGGGGCACCGGCCAACTTGGCGCGTGCACTGGGATTCCACGACTTCACGAACGGAACTGCGACAAATCCTGCTCCGACCGCACCGACCACGGCCGTTGTCGCGGTCAAAAACCGACGACGCCCGATATCCGCAGGTGCGTTAACCCCATCGTTGGCCATCCGGCTCTCCGATCTTGATTAGGTAGCGTGAGGCTGCCAACGGCTGGCGGGGGGTCCAGCCGCGATGAATCGACCGCAGTGTAGCGGAACGCTTAATACACAGACAACGCAATGTACGCAGTCGGACCGGCGCAGTGCAAACACCGGATGCAGGCGCGCGCCGATTGCATCACGTGCCAGCCTGGCACAGGACCGACAGCTGTGACGCAGTGCTGGCATCGACCCTGCACCAGCCGAAGACCTGCTGCGCGTGGGCTGCGGCATCGCGCAGCCGCGAAGGCTGCCTGCGCGACGTGGTGGCCGCCCGACATCCGTCCCGATTGGTTGCGGTCAACGCAGGCCGAAGCGGGCAGCGCATGCGTGCGAAGGCACGCAGCTCAGTTGGCTGCCGTGGCCTGCCCACGATAGCGTCCGGCCAGCAGGCCGACGCGTTGCACGTAGCGCTGGGTCTCGCTGTAAGGCGGCACGCCACCGTAGCGATCCACCGCGCCCTCGCCCGCGTTGTAGCCGGCAGCAGCGAGCGTGAGATCGCCGTTGAAGCGCTTCAGCAACCACGAAAGATATTGCACGCCACCGCGAATATTTTGCGTTGCATCATAGGCATCGCTGACCCCGAAGCGGCGTGCGGTCCCGGGCATCAACTGCATCAACCCCTGCGCGCCGGCACGACTCAGTGCCAGCGGGTTGTAGGCCGACTCGGCATGGATGATCGCGCGCACGATCGCCTCCTCGACCCCGAACTCGCGCGCGGCCGCAGTGATTTCCTGCTGGTAGGCGTTGGTATTGAGCCGGATCGCGCCGAAATTGACGCCCGGCTTGGCCCCGCAGGCGTAACAGGTTTCGATGAAGCTGTAGTGGATGGTGCGCAGGCCCTGGATGCTGGCGACCTGGCGCGGGCGCGCACTGGTGTAATGGCGCACGCCATCCTTCATGTAGGAATAGACCTGCCCGCTGACCACCCGGCGCGGATTGACCGCGGCGGCAGCGGGCGGCTGCACGATCGACGACTCCGACACCGGCTGCGCGCGCGGCCTCAGCGCCGAGGCGAGCTCGGCAGCGCGAGGAGGCGGTTGGCTGGCCGGCTGGCTGATGATCGTGGCCGGCGCGCCACTGTCGATCGTGGCGCTGCTGCGCGCCGGGTTGGCGGCCACCCCCGGCGTCGGCCGAAGCGTGGACGGCGCGGCGCGGCGCGCGGACCGGTCCGGGGTGTAGCTGCTGATGACGCTGCAGGTCGCCCCGCTCTGGCGCTTGCTCAGGTAGCTGGTGATCCCGTCGCCGCTGACGCACTTGTACAAGGTGCCGGCGCTGGCCGGCGCCGCCGACAACGTGACAACTAGCAGCCCCAGCGCTCTTGACATCCCCTTCATGCGGCGGAGTGTCCCAGCTTGGCCCGAGCTTGCCAAGTGGCTGCCGCGGTTATCCGGGCAGTTGCTCCAGCCGCGTCCGCAACGCATTCAGCGCCTGGGTCAGGGGTGCACGCACGGCCTGCGGGGAGATCGCATCGAAGGGTAGATCGAGCAGCAGCAGGTTGGCCGCCAGGGCCGGCATGCTCGGTGCGCCCAGGCCCAGCCAGCAATGTGCCGGCCCGTCGGCTTCCAGCGCGCCCAGCCAGGGCGGGATGCGCGCGGCAAGTGCGTCCAGCGTGCCGTGCAGGCGTACCCGCGCCCGACACGGAAACGGCGACTCGCCGATCGCCTTGCGCAGGAGTTGCAGCGGCTCCTCCGGCAACGCGCGCGCGGCGAACCGGGCGCCGGTCGCGCTGGCCTGGTCGATCCGGTCCGCCCGCAGGGTACGCCAGTCCTGACGCTCGCAGTCCCAGGCCAGCAGGTACCAGCGCCGCCCGTAGTTCACCAGCAAGGCCGGCTCCACGCAGCGCGTGATCGGCGCGCCGGAATGCCGGCGATAGTCCAGCCGCAGCGTAGCCCGGTCGCGGCAGGCGCTGGCCAGCTGCGCCAGCAGTGCCGCATCCACCAAGGCACCGGCGTCCTCGGTGATCGGCAGACTGGCCGTGGCCGCATGCGCGGCACTGGCACGCTGGCCGCTGCTCCGCGGCAACAACGGATCGAGCTTGCGCAGCACCCGCGCCGCCGCCGCATCCAGGCCGCGCATCACCGGAGCCGCTGCGCGCAAGGCGATCGCCACGGTCAGCGCTTCGTCCTCTTCAAACAACAGCGGCAGGGCCGCAGCGCCCTGCCCCAGCTGATAACCGCCTCCGGCCCCGGGCGCGGCCTGCACCGGGTAGCCCAGCTCGCGCAAGCGCTCGACCGCGCGCCGCACGCTGCGCGGATGCAGTTCCAGGCGCTCGGCCAGCGCCGCACCGGACCAAGTCCGGCCGCCTTGCAGCAGAGCGAGCAGACGCAACAAGCGGGCAGCGGTCGAAGCCATCGCGCTACCGTATTGCGGACAGGAACTGTCCGCAATGGCTGCGTAGGATGGCGCTGGCACCGCGGCCCATGCCTGCCGCATCCACCAAGGAACCTGCAATGTCCGACCAGCGCCACATCACCCTGTTCCACAATCCCCGCTCGCGTTCGCGCGGCGTGCTGGTGCTGCTGGAAGAGCTCGGCGCCAGTTACGACCTGCAGATCGTCAATCTGGAAAAAGGCGAGCAACTGACGAGCGACTACCTGGCGATCAACCCGATGGGCAAGATTCCGGCGATCCGGCACGGCGACAGCGTGGTCACCGAGCAGGGTGCGATCTACCAGTACTTGGCCGAGCTGTATCCGGAAGCCGGCCTGTCGCCGGCCCCGGGCGATGCCGATCGCGGCGCCTACCTGCGCTGGCTGGCCTTCTACGGCTCGGCGTTCGAGCCGGCAATCATCGACCGCGCGCTGAAGCGCGACGCGCCGCCGCGCGCGATCTCGCCCTACGCCGACTGCGACACGGTGCTGCAGGTGATCGATGCGCAACTGGCCAAGGGCGACTATCTCTTGGGCGAACGCTGCAGCGCGGCCGATGTGCTGTGGGGCGGCGCGCTGGGCTGGATGCTCGATTTCGGCCTGATCGATCCGCCTGCCAGCACCCGCGCCTACATCGCCCGCATGGCCGACCGGCCGGCGTTTGCACGTGCCGAGGCGACCAACGCCAAGGCCTGACCAGGCGGACGGGCCCGGCGCAAGCGGGTAAACTGTGCGGCTATCTTCTACCCGCCTGGAATAAGCGCCATGCCCGGGACATCCGTTTCCGACCTGTCCGCGGCCACCGCCGTGGACGCACCTGCCCTGTTGCCGCTGCCGGTGGCCCGCCCGTCGGCGCCTGCCGTGGTGCGCGGCAAGCTCTACATCAAGACCCACGGGTGCCAGATGAACGAGTACGACTCGGCCAAGATGGCCGACGTGCTCGCCGCCTCCGAGGGCCTGGAGCTGACCGACAACCCCGAAGACGCCGACGTGGTGCTGGTCAATACCTGCTCCATCCGCGAGAAGGCGCAGGAAAAGGTGTTCAGCCAGCTCGGCCGCTGGAAGGCACTGAAGGCCGGCGGCAAGCCGGTGATCATCGGGGTGGGCGGCTGCGTGGCGTCGCAGGAAGGCGAGGCCATCGTCAAGCGCGCGCCCTACGTGGATCTGGTGTTCGGCCCGCAGACCCTGCATCGCCTGCCGGAGCTGATCCGCGCGCGGCGCGAATCGGGCAAGTCGCAGGTGGACATCAGCTTTCCGGAAATCGAGAAGTTCGATCGCCTGCCCGAGCCGCGTGCCGATGGCCCGTCGGCATTCGTGTCGATCATGGAAGGCTGCTCCAAATACTGCTCGTTCTGCGTGGTGCCCTACACCCGCGGCGAGGAAGTCAGCCGGCCGTTCGAGGACGTGCTGGTGGAAGTGGCGCAACTGGCTGCGCAGGGCGCGCGCGAGATCAACCTGCTCGGCCAGAACGTCAACGCGTATCGCGGCGCGTACGGCGCCGATGCCGGCGATGCGGCGCAGTACGCGGATCTGGGCCTGCTGATCCGCACCATCGCGCAGATCGACGGCATCGGCCGTATCCGTTTCACCACCTCCCATCCGCTGGAATTTTCCGATTCGCTGGTGGATGCCTATCGCGACGTGCCGCAGCTGGCCAATTACCTGCACCTGCCGGTGCAGGCCGGCAGCGACCGCATCCTGTCGGCGATGAAGCGCGGCTACACCGCACTGGAATTCAAGTCCAAGATCCGCAAGCTGCGCGCGGTACGCCCGGACATTTCGATCAGCTCGGACTTCATCGTCGGCTTTCCCGGCGAGACCGAAGCGGATTTTGAAAAGACCATGAAGCTGATCGAGGACGTGGGCTTCGACCAGAGTTTCTCGTTCGTGTATTCGCGTCGTCCCGGCACGCCGGCATCGGACCTGCAGGACGACACGCCGGAAGCCGTCAAGCAGGCGCGGCTTGCCCGCCTGCAGACGCAGATCAATGCGCACGCCACGCGTATTTCGCAGTCCATGGTCGGCAGCGTGCAACGGGTACTGGTGGAAGGCCCGTCGCGGCGCGATCCGAACGAGTTGACCGGCAAGAGCGAGAACATGCGCCCGGTGAATTTCCCCGGCAACCCGCGCCTGATCGGGCACTTCGTCGATGTGGTGATCACCGAGGCGATGAGCAATTCGCTGCGTGGCCTTATCCAGGTGGACGACAGCGCAAGCTGACGCGGCACGGGCGCCGGCTTGCGTTGGCGCCTTCCGTCAGCGCTCGGTGGCGGATTCGTGGTGGATGACAGAGTGCGTGCTGGTCGGTCGCGACGGTCGTGGTGCTGCCGCCAGCCGCCCGATGCCGCATCTGCCTGCGATGGTCCTTACCTTGCGTGGCTGCGTGCGTGTGTGCAATACGCTGGCACTTCAGCCAGCTCACGCGCGTCACGCCGCGCGCCTCTACTTTCGCGAGCACGCAGCGGCGTGCGCATCGCGCTGAGTCGCCAACTGGCGCTCGAGCGTCGGCAGTGGCCCGGTGACCTGGCGCAGCACTTGTCCATGCTCGGTCTGCAAGCCAGCGACAGCGCGCATCGTTCGCAAGGGCCGCGCAATGCGTTGATCGCGCACAGCGACGACATCGACAGCGACTCGCCTCAGCACGCGGCACGCGGCACGCGGCACGCACGCCGAGTGATCAAAATTTCACCACCCGTCTGCAACACCTTGCGGCACAAGGCGTGCGAGCACTTACCCACAGGCTTTGCCGAATTCGATCCACACCGCTTGTGGACAACCGCCACCGCAGTGGCGATTTTTTCGCCACCTGCCTGCCAGACCTTGTGCGAGTAGGCGCCACAATTTTTATCCACAGGTTAGTGATGCGTGACTCCACAGCGACTGTGGAAAACCCGCGCACGCCGCCGGCCCCGGCCAGACCGGGTGATTGCAGTGCCCGGGCGTGTTGGTGGGATCACACGCTGCGCGCTACCCTCATCTGCCGCCCAACCGACCAGCGCATGCGTGCGCGGTCCGATCCGACCATGAACTCACCTGCACATCGCGACTTCACCCTGGAACCCGACGACATCGAGCGCCTGGCCAATCTGGCCGGCCCGTTCGACGCGCACCTGCGCCAGATCGAACTCAAGCTCGGCGTGGAGATCGCCAACCGCGGCAACATCTTCCGCGTCACCGGCCCGGAGCCGGCGGTCACCGCCGCGCAGTCGCTGCTGACGGCCTTGTACGAGGAAGCCGCCGCCACCACGTTCGACAACCACGCCATCCACCTGCGCCTGAACGATGCCAATGTCGAGCACGTGATCGATCGTTCCTACGTGGCCCAGGACGTGGCGATCAAGGTCAAGCGCGGCACCGTGCGTGGCCGCGGCGCCAACCAGGCCAAGTACCTGCATGCGATTGCCACCCACGACATCAATTTCGGCATCGGCCCGGCCGGTACCGGCAAGACCTTCCTGGCCGTGGCCAGCGCAGTGGAAGCCTTGAACGAATCGCGCGTACAGCGCCTGATCCTGGTGCGCCCGGCGGTGGAAGCCGGCGAAAAGCTGGGCTTCCTGCCTGGCGATCTCAGCCAGAAGGTGGACCCGTACCTGCGCCCGCTGTACGACGCGCTGTACGAGATGCTGGGCGTGGAAAAGGTGGTCAAGCTGCTGGAAAAGAACGTCATCGAGATTGCGCCGCTGGCCTATATGCGCGGCCGCACGCTCAACGATGCCTACGTGATCCTGGACGAGGCGCAGAACACCACCATCGAGCAGATGAAGATGTTCCTGACCCGCCTGGGCTTCGGCTCCACCGCGGTGGTCACCGGCGACCTGACCCAGATCGACCTGCCCAAGCACGTCAAGTCCGGCCTGCGCGACGCGATCGAGGTGCTGCGCGATGTGGACGGCGCCAGCTTCACCTTCTTCGAGGCACGCGACGTGGTGCGCCACCCGCTGGTGCAGCGCATCGTTACCGCGTATGAGAAGCGCGATCAGCAGGACGCCGCTACCAAGAACAACGCTGAATGAAGCTGCGCTTTGCCGGCCTGACGTTGGCAAGCGGATTGCTCGCGGCGGCATCGCTCGATGCCACCGAAGCGCCGCCGGGACCTGGAATCCCCGTTGTGGATCGCGATGTGATCCCGGCGGCGCAAGTGGCGCCCCCCTGTGTATCGCTGGCTGCCGACCACACCAGCATCAGCATTCCAACCACGTACCTGGAGAAACTGGCCGAACAGGCGCAAGGCGATATGCCGGCAGGAAACGAGCGCGCACGATTCGGTGCTTGGCAGCAAGGGCGCAGTGCACGCTGGCTGCTCGATCTACCGGGAACGGTCACCGATGCACGCGGCTGCGAAAGCTCACCGATCCAGCACGCGCACCGCGCAAGCCAGTCACTGGTCGGCGGGCTCCTGGAAAGCGGTATCGCTGCGGTCTGGGTGCATGATCACTCCGGATTCGTTTCAAGGTTGCGGGTGCGGGATTACAATCACGGCTGCGGGCGCGGCCCGATCGGAAGTTCGAGCTACCGCGTGGCCAACGGGCCTGCGGTGATACTGCTGATCACGTGCACGCACTGACCCCAGCCCAGGAAACTCTCCCCATGACCCGTGGACCTGTCCGCCTCGACGTCGCTGTCAGTTACGCGCTGCCGCGCGCCGGCCTGCCGTCGGCGGTGAGTTTTCGCAAATGGGTGGCGGCCGCGCTGAAGGGGCGCATCCGCGAGGCCGATCTGGCGGTGCGCATTGTCGATGAGAAGGAAGGCTGCTCGCTCAACCACCATTACCGTGGCAAGGATTACGCCACCAATGTGCTGAGTTTTCCGGCCGAGTTGCCCGAGGGCCTGCCCAAGGGCATCAAGATGCCGCTGCTCGGCGATCTGGTGATCTGTGCGCCGGTGGTGGCGCGCGAGGCCGCCGAACAAGGCAAGTCGCTGGCCGCCCATTACGCCCATCTGACCGTGCACGGCACCTTGCACCTGCTGGGCTGGGATCACGAGGACGACAAGGAGGCCGACGCGATGGAGCAACTCGAACGCGAGATCCTGGCCGATCTCGGCATCGACGATCCCTATGCGGGAGAGCACTGATGCGGGCCTGTGTCGCCACCGCGGTGCTGTTGCTGGCCTGCTCCGGCGCCTGGGCCCAGACCGCGCCGGTGCGTCCGGACCTGCCGGCCCTGATCGAATGCCGCCAGCGCATCGGCGACTTCAACGCGCTGGCGCCGGTGCTGGCCGACCCGCTCAAGGCGGTCGCGCTAGGCTGGACGCCGCTGGAACAGGCCAACCTGTTCATGACCGAGTACACGCTCAACACGCCGATCAGCGTGTTCGGCCACCGCACCACCCATATCGCGTTTTCCGGCGCCAGCGTCATGGCGCTGCTGGACCTGCCCGACCCGCGCCCGCTGGCCAAGCAGCTGAACCTGGAACTGGGCGTGGATAACGCCGACAAGGTCATGTATGGCCGTGAGCTGGTCAGCGAAGACACCACCAACCCCAAGACCGGCGAGGCGATGATCGAATCGATCGTGCTCAGCGTCTCCAACGTGAAGTCGCATCCGGGCAAGACCGTGGTCGGCTGCGGCTACAGCCTGGACCTGCCCTGACGCGGTGCCCGCCCCGCCCCGTCTACAGCGCCTTAGCGGCTTCCTGTTAGACTGCCTGCTATCGCCTGGTTTGCCGGGTGCCGCCCCCCGTCACGATGTCCGAAGACGACAGTAGCCAATCCCAAGAAACACCCGAAAAACGCCGTAGCTGGCTCGAGCGCCTGAGCGCTGCCTTCTCTGGCGAGCCCCATACCCGCGACGAACTGGTCGCGTTGCTGCGGACCGCCGAACAGGACGGCCTGATCGCCGCAGACACCTTGCGCATGATGGAAGGCGCGATTTCCGTGTCCGAGCTCACCGTGGGCGATGTGATGATCTCGCGCTCGCAGATGGTCTCGCTGCCGGTGGAAGCCCGTTTCATCGACCTGATGAAGCAGGTGGTGGAATCGGGCCATTCGCGCTTCCCGGTGCACGGCGAGAACAAGGACGAAGTGCTCGGCATCCTGCTGGCCAAGGATCTGTTGCGCGGCGTGGTTGCCGACAACGGCCCCGGCAACGTGCGCGAACTGCTGCGCCCGGCGGTGCTGATCCCCGAGTCGAAGAAGCTCAACGTCCTGCTCAAGGAATTCCGCCTGTCGCGCAACCACATGGCCATCGTGGTGGACGAGTACGGCGGTGTCGCCGGGCTGGTCACCATCGAGGACGTGCTGGAGCAGATCGTCGGCCAGATCGACGACGAGCACGACGATGCCGAGGAAGAGAATTCGCTGATCGCCATCCAGGCCGACGGCCGCTATGTGGTCGATGCGCTGACGCCGATCGAGGACTTCAACGAGCGCTTTGGCGCCGACTTCCCCGATGACGAGTACGACACCGTCGGCGGCCTGGTTACCGATGCGATCGGGCATCTGCCGGAAACCGGCGAGGAGCTGACGCTGGGGCGCTTTGCGTTCCGCGTGGCCAAGGCCGATGCGCGGCGCGTGCACGCCTTCCACGTGACCATCCTGCCGCCAGACCCGCAGGACGACGCTTGAACCTTTCGCACCGCATGACTGCTGCAGCAACAGGCCGCGGCAGGGTTCGGCGATGGGCGGCGTCCTGTCTGCTGCTGTTGCTTGCACTGCTGGTGGCGCCTGCCGCCGTTGCCCAGGTCGCCGATCAGGCCCCTGCCCAACCGGCTGCGTCGGCACCGCGTGTCGGCGTGGTCACCATGCAGCCGGGCGAGGTGTTCTTCGAGCGCTTCGGCCACGATGCCATCGTGGTGGTCGATCCGGTCACCGGGCAGGCCACCTCCTACAACTTCGGCTTCTTCGATCCCAGCGAGCCGGATTTCGTTCCGCGTTTCGCGCGTGGCGAGATGATGTACTACCTGGTTGCATTGCCGCTGGACGAAGACCTGCAGCAATATCGCGCGGTCGGCCGCGGCGTCAGCATCCAGTGGCTGGATCTGCCACCGGACCAGGCGCGCGCGCTGGCTGACGGGCTGGCCGTCCGCAGCCGGCCCGAGAACGCGCGCTACCACTACGATTATTTCGTGGCCAACTGCGCCACGATGGTCCGCGACACGCTGGACCGGGCGATGGGCGGCGCATTGAAATCGCAACTGGCCGGGCGCTCGCGTGGCAATACCTACCGCAGCGAGGCAGTACGCCTGGCCTCTCCCGCCCCGTGGATGTGGCTGGGCTTCGACCTGGGCCTAGGGCCGTACGCGGACCGCCCGTTGTCGCGCTGGGAAGAAGCCTTCGTACCGATGCGGCTGGCCGACAGCCTGACCCAGGTCCACAACAGCGCCGGCCGCCCTTTGGTGCAGTCCACGCAGGTGCTGTTGCCGCATCGCATCGCACCGGAGCCGGCCGAACAGCAACGGCACTGGTGGCCATGGTTGCTGACCGGGTTGATCGTCGCCGCCGGCGTGCTGGCGCTCGGTCGCCGGCAGCGCGTGCTCGCCGCTTTCGCCCTGCCGTACTGGCTGCTGTGCGCGATCGGCGGCGGCCTGCTGGTGTATCTGTGGGGCTTCACCGTGCATCAATCGGCCTGGGCCAATCGCAACCTGCTGCTGGTCAACCCGCTGTGCGTGCTGCTGTTGGCCGGCGGCATTGCCCTGCTGCGCGGGCGCCGGCCCGGACGCTGGTTCGACGTGCTGCGATGGGTGGTCGCCGGCTCGGCCCTGCTGGCCCTGCTGATCCACTGGCTGTCGTTCCAGGCGCAGGACAACCTGCAATGGGTGCTGCTGCTGTTGCCCATCCACACCGCGCTCGCCATCGCCTTGCGGCGGCGTGACTTGTCCGTGCGCACGCGCTGATCCAGGATGCGTCCATGAACCACCACGGCCGCCATCCGGACAACCCCTCCTGCGTCATCACCTGTGCCTATTACGACGGTGAGGGCGAACGCCACGACATCAGCCTGGAGCAGATCAGCGACGTGCTGCAGCGCCCGGATGGGTTCGTCTGGGTGGGGCTGTACGAGCCGCAGGAATCGGTACTGCACAAACTGCAGGACGAGTTCGGCCTGCACGATCTGGCCATCGAGGATGCGCTCAAGGCGCACCAGCGCCCCAAGGCCGAGAGCTACGGCAACTCCCTGTTCGTGGTGGTCAACACCGCGCAGCTGGTCAACGAGCGCATCCGCTACGGCGAGACGCACGCGTTCCTGGGCGCGCGCTTTCTGTTGACGGTGCGCCATGGCGCATCGCTGTCGTATACGCCGGTGCGGCACCGGGTCGAACGCGAACCGGCCATGCTGCGCATGGGCGCCTCGTTCTGCCTGTACGGCGTGCTCGATTTCGTGGTCGACAATTATCTGCCGATCATGGACGAGTTCCGCGACACGCTGGAAGGCCTGGAAAAGGACATCTTTGCCGACAACTACAAGCGCGAAACCGTGGTGCGCCTGTACGAGCTCAAGCGCGAACTCAACAAGATGCGGCTGGTGGTGGCGCCGCTGCAGGACGTGCTCTCGCACCTCAAGCGCAACCCGGGCTCGCTGATCCACGACGAAGTCGGCATCTACCTGCGCGACGTGCTCGATCACGCGGTGCGCATCAATGACGCCATCGACACCTTGCGCGAGATGCTGGGCACCGCGCTGAGCGTCAACCTGTCGATGGTGACCCTGGCCCAGGGCGAGACCGTCAAGCGCCTGGGCGCCTGGGCCGCGCTGCTGGCCGCCCCCACCCTGATCACCAGCTGGTATGGCATGAACTTCACCCACATGCCCGAACTGGACAAGCGCTACGCCTACCCGCTGCTGGTCGCCGGCGTGGTCGCCTCGTGCCTGGTGCTGTATCGCCTGTTCAAGCGTGCGCGGTGGCTTTGAGGGCCGCGTTGCGGCCTGGGAATCGGGATTCGGGATTCGGGAATGGGTAGAGCAGGTTTTTCTGACTGCTGAGTGTTGGCTTGGCACAGAGCTGCTGGAGGTTCCCGCACTGCACGTACTGCAAGGCGCGCTGGCTCTGCACTGGCTGGTTTGAAGGCGTCGGCATCATCGTGGGCTGCCCGTACCCTCATCCGCCCTTCGGGCACCTTCTCCCGAGGGGAGAAGGAAGGCCTGCTTTTACGAATCCCCACTCCCGAATCACCAATCCCAGCACTCAAGCCACATAGATCGTCTTGATGTTCATGAACTCGTGGATGCCGTGCTCGGCCAGCTCGCGGCCGAATCCCGAGCGCTTGATGCCGCCGAACGGCAGGCGTACGTCGCTCTTGACCACCGAATTGACGAACGCCGCGCCGCACTGCAATTGCTGCGCCACGCGCTCGCCGCGCTTGGCATCGGAAGTCCACACACTGCCGCCCAGGCCGAAGCTGGTGTCGTTGGCCACGCGTACCGCCTCCGCCTCATCGCGCACGCGAATCACCGAGGCCACCGGACCGAAGAATTCTTCCTCGTAGGCCGGCATGCCCGGGGCGACATGATCGAGAATGGTGGCCGGATAGCCGGCATGCGAACCAGGCACCGGTTCGCCGCCCAGCAGCACCTTGGCGCCTTTTTCCACGCTGGCTTGTACCTGCTTGTGCAACTCGTCGCGCAGATCTGCACGGGCCATGGGCGCCAGCGTGGTGCCCTCCTGCTGCGGGTCACCGAGCACGCGCTTGGCGGCGGCGGCCACGAAGCGTTCGATGAAGCGATCGGCGATGGCGTCCACCACGATGAAACGCTTGGCGGCGATGCAGGTCTGCCCGCTGTTGTCGAAACGCGACTGCACGGCTGAAGCGACGGTGTGCTCCAGGTCGGCGTCTTCCAGCACCACGAACGCGTCGCTGCCGCCCAGTTCCATCACGCACTTCTTCAACTGATCGCCCGCATTTGCAGCCAGCGACCGTCCGGCGCGCTCGCTGCCGGTCAGCGTCACTGCGGCGATGCGATCATCACGCAGCACATCTGCGGCCTGATCGTTGTCGATATGCAGCACGTCGAACACGCCGGGCGGAATACCGGCGGCATCGAGCACCTGCTTCATCGCATCGGCGCAGCGCGGCACATTGCTGGCGTGCTTGAGCAGCGCGACATTGCCGGCCATCAGCCCCGGGGCGAGGAAACGAAACGCCTGCCACAGCGGGAAATTCCACGGCATCACCGCAAACACGCAACCCAGCGGCTCGTAGCGCACATAGCTGGACTGCGCCTCGGTCGGGATGTCGCGCGGTGCCAGATATTCGGCCGCATGCTCGGCGTAATAGGCGCAGGCCTGCGCGCACTTGTCCACCTCGGCCAGCGCCTCGTGTCGCAGCTTGCCCATCTCGGCGGTCATGATGCGCTGCAACTCGTCGCGCCGCCGGGTCAGCTCTTCGCCCACGCGCCGCAACAGCGCGCCGCGCTCGGCCAACGGCAGCGCCGCCCACTGCGGGAATGCCTTGGCGGAAGCAGCCAGGCGCGCTTCGATGCCGGCAGCGTCGAGGGTCTGCTGGGTATGCTCGACCTGGCCATTGGCCGGGTTGACGGTGTCGTAGGACATGACGGTCTCCTGTTACAGGCCCGTCATGCTAGTCGGCGGGAAGTTGCAGCCGCGTCACAACCGCAGCAAATCGCTGCAACGCTGTGTTTACCCACGCCGCGACGCAATGCCGCACCTCCATCGCACCGCTCGCGGATCACTGGCAACCGGAGCAACGCTTCCAGCCACGCTAACGAAAGCGGCCCTGCCCTGTCCCGACCGTCCCACCGCACAAAAATGCTCTAGCATTCGGCACTTGGCAGCTTCATCCATTCACGGAAGACCACCACGATGCGCCGGGATCTGATTGTTCTAGTTGTACTTGGCATCGGCGCCTGCCTGCCGGGGTGCGCCGTCCTGCAGGACATGCTGCACGGCCCGCGTCCGGGTCCGAACGGATTTGTCACCGTGAGCTGCACCAACACGCTGCCCAATCCCAGCCAACCCTGCGAGGAACAGGCGCTGCGGGCCTGCTCGGACACTGCCATCCGCCAATTCGTTACCGCGCACTCGTCGCCGAACATGGTCACGATCTATCCGAGCAGGCAGAAATCCAAGGACGACGGAAAGAACAAGGACAAGGATCGCGCCGACGAACAACCCAAGGTCGAGCAACAGGGCTACGACATCAGCGCCGAGTATCAGTGCTACCTGACCAAGCCGCAGCCCTGGGACAGCGGGTACACGCCTCCGGCCAGGTAACAGCGGCCCAACCAACTGCCGTGCCCGGCGTCCGGTGGCCGCATCAGGCGTCCGCAATCGGCGTGCAGCCATCGTGGATGTCGGTGGCGTCGGCGTTCGCAGCCGTCTGGCCGCCGCTGGTGGCGATGCATTCGCCACACTCATATTGGTGCCTGCTCAGGAAGCAGCTTGCAGCGCCAGTTGCGCATCGCGCTGGCGGCGTTGTTCGCTGCGCGCCAGCAGCCACCAACCGATCGCTGCGGCGACCGACACCGCCAGCACCATCAGCGTGGCAAGCGCGTTGATCTTGGGGCTGATGCCCAGCCGCACCGACGCGAACACCTTGATCGGCAAGGTGGTCGAACTGGGCCCGGCCAGGAAGCTGGCGATTACCACGTCGTCCAGCGACAGCGTGAACGCCAGCAGCCAGCCCGATGCCAATGCCGGAGCGATGATCGGCAAGGTGATCAGGAAGAACACCTTCAGCGGTGTCGCGCCCAGATCCATCGCCGCTTCTTCCAGCGAGCGATCCAGTTCCTGCAGGCGCGAGGAAATCACCACCGTCACGAACGAGACGGTGAAGGTGACATGCGCCGCCCAGATCGCCACCGCGCCACGCGGTGCGATGCCGAGCACGCCGCCCATCGAGACCAGCAACAACAGGATCGACAGGCCGATGATCACCTCCGGCATCACCAACGGTGCGGTGATCAGCGCACCGAACAGGGTCTTGCCGGGGAAACGCCGCATGCGCACCATCGCCAGCGCCGCCATCGTGCCCAGCACCGTCGATGCCCCGGCTGTCCAGAACGCGACCTCCAGGCTGACCCAGGCCGCATCCAGCAGCTGGCGATCGCGCAGCAATTCGCCGTACCAGCGCGTGGAAAAGCCGCCCCACACCATCGCCAGCCGCGAGGCGTTGAACGAGTAGACCATCAGCAACAGGATCGGCAGGTACAGAAAGCCGAAGCCCAGCGCGAGCACGCTGCCACCCAGCACGCGACCACCGCGCCAGGCGCGCATCATGTCAGCCGCCCTTCCAGCTCGCGCTGCTGATACCGGTGGAAGAGCACGATCGGCACCAGCAACAGCAGCAACATCACCGTGGCCACCGCAGCGGCCACCGGCCAGTCGCGATTGTTGAAGAACTCGCCCCACAGCACGCGGCCGATCATCAAGGTGTCCGGCCCGCCCAGCATTTCCGGAATCACGAATTCGCCCACCGCCGGAATCATCACCAACATGCAGCCGGCCACGATCCCGTTGCGCGAGAGCGGCAAGGTGATGCGCACGAACGCCTGCCACGGCCGCGCGCCCAGATCGTAGGCGGCTTCGAGCAGGCGCCGATCGTGCTTGACCAGGTTGGCGTACAACGGCAGCACCATGAAGGGCAGATAGCAGTACACGATGCCGATATAGGCGGCGAGCGGTGTGTACAGCAACTGCAACGGCTGGCGGATCACTCCCAGCGCCAGCAGCGCCTGATTGAGCAATCCGTTGCCGTCGAGGATGCCGATCCAGGCGTAGACGCGGACCAGGAACGAGGTCCACGACGGCAGCACCACCAGCATCATCGCCACGTTGCGCGTGGCCAGCGGCAGCCGCGCAATGACATAGGCCATCGGGTAGCCGATCAACAGCGCAAACACGGTGGACAGCGCGGCGATCCGGATCGAACTCGCATACGCCGCCAGGTACTGGCTGTCGTGCAGCAGGACCAGATAGTTGCCCAGATGCAGCTTGACGCTCACCGCGCCATCGGCCGCGATGGCGAACAGCGGCGTGTACGGCGGCATCGCGGTGGCGCGCTCGGCGAAGGAAATCTTCAGCACGATCAGGAACGGGATCGCGAAGAACACCAGCAGCCACAGATACGGTGCGGCGATCACGCCCCAGCGCGCGCCCGGCACTGCTGCGCGGAACAGGCGGCGCCTCATGTGGTGAGCACCACGCCGTCGTCCTCGCCCCAGCTCAGCCATACGGTGTCGCCCCAGGTCAGCGCTTCGCTGGCCCAGCGCTGCCGATTGGCGAAGTTGGCCATCAGTTTGAAGCCACCGGGCAGGCGCACGTGGTAGACCGAATGGCTGCCGAAATAGGCGATGTCCTCGATCACGCCCTGCGCCTTGTTGCAGGGCTGGGCGGGTTCCTCCTTGCCGATGACCAGTTTTTCCGGACGCAGCGCGAACGCCACCGCCTGCCCTTCGAAACCGGTGATGCCATGGCCGACCCGGATACTGGCGTCGAATGCCGGGGCCTTCAGGCTGACGTGGTCCGGTTTGTCCTCGACGATGACCGCATCGATCAGATTGACCGAGCCGATGAATTCGGCGGCGAAGCGGTTGGCCGGTTGTTCGTAGATTTCGTCCGGGGTGCCGACCTGCTGGATCCAGCCCTGGTCCATCAATGCGATGCGGGTGGCCATGGTCATGGCCTCCTCCTGATCATGGGTGACCATGACGCAGGTGACGCCGGAGGTCTCGATGATGTTGACCAGCTCCAGCTGCATCTGCGAGCGCAGCTTCTTGTCCAGTGCGCCCATCGGTTCGTCCAGCAGCAGCAACTTGGGCCGCTTGGCCAGCGAACGCGCCAGCGCCACGCGCTGCTGCTGGCCGCCGGAGAGTTGATGCGGCTTGCGCCTGGCCAGGCTGCCGAGCTGCACCAGCTCCAGCATCTCGCCCACGCGCGCCGCGATTGCGGCCTTGGGCAGGGCTTCCTGCTTCAGTCCAAAGGCGATGTTCTGCTCCACGCTCATGTGCGGAAACAGCGCATACGACTGGAACATCATGTTGATCGGGCGCTCGTACGGCGGCAGTGCGTCGATCGGCTGGCCATCGAGGACGATGCGGCCCTTGGTCGGCCGCTCGAAGCCGGCCAGGCAGCGCAGCAAGGTGGACTTGCCGCTGCCCGAGCCGCCCAGCAACGCGAAGATTTCGCCCTTGCGGATCTGCAGGCTGACGTCGTCGACCGCGACGACGCCGTCGAACTCCTTGCGGACCTCGCTGATGCTCAGATAGGCGTTGTCGCCAGCGGAAAGCGGCGCCGCTGCGGCCTGGGTAAGTGCCATGAACCCTCTCGTTTGCGAAGCGTGGCCCGGCAATGACTGTGCACCGCAAGACGCCGGGGCCGCCAGTGCCCGGTGCAGATGCCGGCACCGGTCCCCTTCAGTTCAATCGCGTGCTCTGCCACCAGCTGACGCGAACCCGGCATGTCTGATGCGCACCTGCCAGCGCGGGTAGCGCAGCAGGGTGGTGCCGGCAGCGGCAGGGCAGCACCCTGCCAGGACCAGCGTGCCCATGCCCGCCGCAACCGGTCGCGATCAGCGTGCCTCCTGCACCGGCGCGCTCCAGCCCAGCCCCAGGCTCTTCTGCAGCGCGACGTAGTTCACCAGCAACTGCACCTGCGCCTGTGCGGCAGCGTCCTGCGCCGACAGCTGCTGGCGTTGCACGTCGAGCAGATCGATCGACGAGGTGGCACCGGCATCGCGGCGTTGCTGCATCAACCCGGCCGAACGCGTTGCCGAGGCTTCGGCCTGCCGCGCCACCACCAGTTGCTTGCGCGCCGAGCCGAAACGCGACAACGCGGAGTTGGCGTCCTGCAACGCCGCCAGCACCGCACCCTCGTAGGCCGCCTCGCGGCCGGCGTTGCCGGCACGCGCCTGCTCCACCTGCGCGCGGGTCTTGCCGAAATCAAAGATCGACCAGCGCAGCATCGGCACCGCCAGCGTGGTCAACGCGTCGGAATTGAAATCGCTGGGCGAACCGGCCACCCAGCTCAGGCCGCCCAGCAAGGTCACTTGCGGGAAATAGCCATTCAACGCCTCGCCGATCTGCGCGCTGGAGGCCGCCAGCTCGCGCTCGGCCTTGCGCACATCGGGGCGGCGACGGATCAGGGCGCCGGCATCGTCCACGCGCACCTGCGTGGGCAGCATCGGCAACGGCTGCGGCGCGCGCAACTGCGCATCCAGCGCGCCGGGCGCGCGCCCCACCATCAACGCCAGCTGGTCCAGCGCTTCCTGCGATTGCATCTCCAGCGGCAGGCGTTGCGCTTCCTGTTGCTGCACCTGCGTGGCGATCTGCTCGACCTGCAGGTCCGAGGCCGCACCACGCGCGCGGCGCTGCTGGGTCAGGCGCAGGGTCTGCCCGATCTTGTCCAGGTTGGCATCGGCGATCGCCAGCCGTGCCTGCAGGCCGCGGTAGTTGAGGTATACCTGCCCCACTTCGGCCGCCAGCTGCACCTGCGCATCGGCCAGCTCGGCTTCCGAGGCCTGTGCCTGCGCCAGGGCGCCTTCGGCGGCGCGACGGCGGCGGCCAAAGAAATCCAGCTCCCAGCTGGCATCGAAACCGGCGCTGTAGATCTGGGTCTTTTCCAGATCCAGCGCCTCGCTGCCCTGGGCCGGTGGCTGGCCGTTCTGGCCATTCTGCAAGCCGCCCAGCGTATCGACGATGGTCTGCGGCGGCTCGGCGTACGCATACACCGCGCTGGCGTTGAGCTTGGGCAGGCGCTCGGCACGGCGCTGGCTGGCCAGTGCGCGGTTGGCGCGCAGCCGCGCCTGCGCCGCACGCAGGTTGGGGCTGTCGGCCAGGGCCTGGGTGACCAGCTGGGTGAGGGTCGGATCGTGCAACTCCTCCCACCAGTGATTCAGCGGCGCGGCAGCGACCACGTCGGCGCCACTGGCGCGATGCAATGCGGGCGCCTGCATCGCCGCATCGGCCACTGCCGGCGCCTTGGTGTAGTTGGGACCCAGCATGCAGCCGCCGAGCAGGACCGCGCTCAACGCCGCGGCCAGCGGCATGCGGATCAGGCGCATGGAATCAGTGCATTGCAAGGTGCGCCCCCTTGGGTAACGGCTTGAGCAAAAAGGCCAGCGGAATCGTGCAGACCACGATCACGCCGAAGATCCAGAACAGATCGCTATAGGTCATCACCAGGGCCTGCTGCTGCACCAGGCGCGCCAGCTGCGCAACCGAGCGAATGGCCGCCTCGCCGCCGGCGCTGCCCTGCATCTGCGCGGTCAGGCCGGAAAGAAAATCCTGCGCGCGCGAGGAATTGGCAGTGATCGCACTGCCGATGGTTTCGGTATGGAAGGTCATGCGGCGCTCCTGGAAGGTGGAGATCAGCGCAAGCCCCACCGAGCCGCCCAGGTTGCGGCCGGCATTGAACAGGCCGGACGCATCGCCGGCCAGCTCCGGCGGCACCGAGGAGATGGCAGCCTGGTTCAGCGACATCATCGCCAGCGCCAGGCCACAGCCCTGCAACAACTGGCCGGCGACAAAATGCATGCCGACGGTGTCGGCGGTCAGCGACAGATTGGCAAAGCAGGCCGCGGCAAAACAGATCAGCCCGGCGATCACCAGGATGCGCACGTCCACCACCTCCAGCAGCTTGGGCATCATCGGCATCAGCAGCACGGTCGGCAGGCCCGACAGCAGCAGCACGTAGCCGGCCTGCTCGGTGTTGTAGCCGGAGATCACCGCCAGGAACTGCGGAATCATGTACATGACGCCGAACAGGATCATGCCCACCGCCATGATCATCACGAACACCGCGCCGAAACTGCGGTGCAGCAACAGTGACAGGTGGATCACCGGCGGCCGTTTGCGGAACTGGCCCACGACCAGTGCAGCAAATCCGCTGAGCGCGATCACGCTGAGCGTGTTGATCTCGCTGGATTCGAACCAGCGCTCGCGCTGGCCCTCTTCCAGCACCACGGTGAGCCCGCCCAGGCCGGCGGTCAGGCCGTAGATACCCAGCCAGTCGGCATTGAGCAGGCCGGCCCAATCGCCTTTTTCATGCTTGAGGCCGAGCAACAGCAAGGCCACCAGGCCGACACAGATCGGCACGTTGATGAAGAACGCGTAGTGCCAGCTGACGTTTTCGGTAAGCCAGCCGCCGAGCAGCGGGCCGATCACCGGGCCCATGATCACGGTCATGCCGAACAGCGCGGTGCCCATGGTCTGCTGACTGGGCGGCAGGCGCGTGGCGACGATGGTCAGCGCGGTGGGAATCAGCGCGCCACCGGCCAGGCCCTGCCCCACACGGCCGATGATCATCATCGTCAACGAGGTCGACAGCCCGCACACCACCGAAAACGCGGTGAACATCACCGCGCAGATCAGCAGGAAGTTGCGCAGGCCCAGCGTGCGCACGAACCAGCCGGTCAGCGGGATCATGATGATCTCGGCCACCAGATACGCGGTGGAGATCCAGGTGCCTTCGGTGCCGCTGGCGCCGACCTCGCCCTGGATGGTGGGCAGCGCCGCATTGACGATGGAGATGTCCAGCGTCGCCATGAACGAGCCGATGGTGCCGGCCAGCACCGCCAGCCAGGCGCCCGGCTCGGCCTTCTCGCGTTGCGCGCTGCCGCCGGCACGCGGGCCGGTGGCTGCCGCTGCACTCACTGCGCGCGCTCCTGCGCCTGCACGCGATCGGATTCCTCCTCGGCCCGTTGCTTGGCGTCCTTGGCCGAGCGCGTGTCCACGGTGACCTCGACCGACATGCCCGGCACCAGCACCTTGCGTGCCTCCTCGCCGGCCAGCACGCGGATACGCACCGGCACGCGCTGCACCACCTTGGTGAAGTTGCCGGTGGCATTTTCCGGCGGCAGCAGTGCGAACTGCGAGCCGGTCCCCGGCGACAGGCTCTCGACCTTGCCGTGCAGCGTGACGCCCGACAAGGCATCGACCTCGATTTCGGCCGGCTGGCCAGGACGCATCAGGCCGACCTGGGTTTCCTTGAAGTTGGCGATCAGGTACAGCGATTCCTGCGGCACGATGGTCATGGTGCGGGTACCCGCCCCGAGGAACTGGCCGACCTGCACGGTCTTGTCGCCGACGCGGCCGTGGATGCGGCTGGTCAGCAAGGTGTCTTCCACCGCCACGCGGGCCTGGTCGGCGTCGGCAGTGGCCTGCTTGACGCCGGCCTGGGCCTGTTCCAGTTGCGCGTTGCTGGCCAGGATCTGGCTTTGCGCACCCTTGGCCTGCGCCTGCGCGGCCTGGTACTGCGCGCGTGCGCGTTGCAGTTCGTGCTGCAGGCTTTCCTGGTGTTCGTGGGTGTCCGCGCCGGAGGCGGCCAACGGCGCGAAGCGCTTCACTTCGGCCTGGGCAAACGTCAGGCTCGCCGCTGCCGAGCTCACCTGGCTACGTGCCTGCACCAGCGCCGACTCCTGTGCGGAGACATTGGCGGTGGCAGCGGCGATATCGGCCTGGCGCGCGGCGATTGCGGCCTCGGCCTGCTGCAGCGTGGCCTGATAGGTACGGTCGTCGATCTGCAGCAGCGGCTGGCCGGCCTCCACGATCTGGTTGTCGCTCACCATCACCTTGGTCACGTAGCCGCTGACCCGCGGCGCCACGGCGACCGAATCGGCCTGCAGGTAGGCGTTGTTGGTGTCCTGCATGTAGCGGCCCTTGATCAGGTAATAGGCCAGCCAGATCACCAGCAGCACCACCACCAGCACCCCGACCACGATCAGCGTCCACTTGACCTTGGGATTCTTCAACGGCGAGGGCTTGGGTGGCTCCTGCTCGTCGTGCGCGCCGCTGCCTTGCGCATCCGTGCCCGAAGGCTGGCCATCGTTGGACTGCTGGTCGTGATTGCTCAAGGTGGGGTGTCCTGTGTCGTGGGCGAGGCGCGCGCGACGGGCCGCATCAGCGGTTCGGCGAAGGCGGCGCAACCATACAATTATTTGAACCGCCCGGTACAGATTGCGTGATGACCGCAGTCAGCGTCCGCTCGGACTTCCGGACAAACGCCGGCGGACGCTCCTACAGGAATAAGACAGCGATGGCGGCTGTCAGCGCCCGGTCTTGATCTCGGTCCACAGCCGCGTATACAGCCGGTCCACCTCGGGCGGATTGATCGCATAGGTGAACATCCGGGCGGTCACCTCCGGCGGCGGGTAGATGGTGGGGTCGTTGCGGATCGCCGCGTCCACCAGCGGCGTGGCGGTGCGCACCGGGTTGGCGTAGTGGATGAAGTTGCTGTTGGCCGCGGCCACCTCCGGCTTCAACAGATAATTGATGAAGGCGTAGGCGTTGTCGGGGTGCTTGGCGTCCTTGGGAATGGCCAGCATGTCGAACCACTGCGGCGCGCCTTCCTTGGGGATTGCGTAGGCCACCTTGATGCCGTTGCCGGCTTCCACCGCGCGGTCGCGCGCCTGGATGATGTCGCCCGACCAGCCCACCGCCAGGCAGGTGTTGCCGTTGGCCAGCGAGGTCACGTACTGGCTGGAATGAAAGTTCTGCACATACGGGCGGATCGTCTTGATCAGCGCGGCGGCCTTTTCGATGTCGGCCGGTGCGCTGCTGTGCGGATCCAGGCCCAGGTAGTTGAGCGCGATCGGAATCAGGTCCGAGGGCGTGTCCAGCAGGGTCACGCCACAGTCCTTCAACCTGGACAGGTTCTCCGGCTTGAATACCAGGTCCCAGCTGTTGGCGACCTCGGTGTTGCCGAAGATCGCCTTGAGCTTGTCCACGTTGTAGCCGATGCCGGTGGTGCCGATCATGTACGGCACGCCATAGGCGTTGCCCGGGTCCTGCGCGGCAATGCGCCGCATGATGTCCGGGTCCAGATTGGCCAGATTGGGGATCTTGGCCTTGTCCAGCGGCAGGAACACGCCGGCCTGGATCTGCCGGCCGAAGAAGTTCAGCGTGGGCACCACCACGTCGTAATCGCTGCCACCGGCGAGCAGCTTGGTTTCCACCATCTCGTCGCTGTCGAACACGTCGTAGGTGACCTTGATGCCGGTGCTCTTTTCGAACGCGGGAATGGTGTCTTCGGCGATGTAGTCCGAATAGTTGTAGACATTGAGCACCTTGGCCTGCGCCTCGGCGTCGCCGGGCGCATTGCGGCTACCGCAGGCGGCCAGCAAGGTAGTGGACAGCGTCAGGGCGAGCAGTCGCAGCGTCATGCGGGTCTCCAGGGCAGCGCGATCAGGGCGGACCGGTGTACGGCCGGTCGGAGGTCCAGCCTACCCATGGTGTTTGTGTTTGCACAGCGTGGCGTGGCGCAATTCCCGCGTGCACTGCGGCAGGCGGGCACGGCCGATGCCGGAATCGCACCGGCCCGCCGCCCTTTGCACATGCGCGCGAGACCTTCAGCCTCCGGAGCTGCGCCGGCAGGGCTTACACCGCGCCGACGCCCAGCGCCTGCGCGGTATCGTCCAGCGCCGCCCAGGCCTTGTCGAATAGTTCGTCGATCTGTTCGCGGGTGATGATCAACGGTGGCGACAGCAGCATGGCGTCATGGGTGGCACGCAGGATCAGCCCGCGCCGCAGCGCGAAATCACGGCACAGGGCGCCGACCCGACCGCGCTCGGGAAAGTAGGCGCCGCGCCGACGTTTGTCCGGCACCAATTCCAGTGCCCCGACCAGCCCGGCGATACGCGCCTCCCCCACCAGCCGGTGTTCGCCCAGCTCGGCCCAGCGCTGCGCCAGATACGGTGCGATGTGGGTGCGCGCGCGTTCCACGATGCCCTCGTCCTGCAGCAGGCGCAGGTTCTCCAGTGCCACCGCCGCGCAGACCGGATGCCCCGCATAGGTGCCGCCATGCGCCAACTCGCCGCCCTGCGCCTTGAGCACACCGGCCACGCGGTCGTTGAACATTGCCGCTGCCAGCGGGATGTAGCCGGAGGTGACGCCCTTGGCCAGCGTCATCACGTCGGGCTGGAAGCCGAAATACTCCGCACCGAACCAGGCACCGGTACGCCCGAACCCGCAGATCACCTCGTCGGCGACCAGCAGCACGTCGTAGCGCCGGCAGATGCGTTCGATTTCCGGCCAGTAACTGCGCGGCGGGATGTACACCCCGATCGCGCCCATGATCGGTTCGCCGATGAACGCCGCCACCTGCTCCGGCCCGAGCTGCAGAATCCGGTCTTCCAGCCGACGTGCCGCCAGCAGTCCGTAGGCCTCGGGGTCCATGTCGCCGCCATCGCCGAAGTGATACGGCGGCGCGATGTGGTGGATATCCGGGATCGGCAAGCCGCCCTGCCTGTGCATGCCTTTCATGCCACCCAGGCTGGCGCCGGCCATGGTGGTGCCGTGATAGCCGTCATGACGGCCGATGAAGATGCGTTTTTCCGGCTGCCCCTGCACCGCCCAGAAATGCCGCACCAGCCGCAGGATGGTGTCGTTGGCCTCCGACCCGGAATTGGCGAAGAACGCATGGTTCAGATCGCCCGGCGTCAGCTCCGCCAGCTTGGCAGCCAGATGGATGGTGGGCTCGGTGGTGCACTGGAAGAAGCTGTTGTAGTACGCCAGCTGTTCCATCTGCCGCGCCGCCGCCTGTGCCAGCTCCTTGCGCCCGTAGCCGACGTTCACGCACCACAAGCCGCCGAACGCATCCAGCAACTTGTTGCCCTGCGCGTCCCAGACATACACGCCCTCGCCACGGGTCAGGATGCGCGTGCCCTTTTCGGCCAATGCCGCGTTGTCGTTGAACGGATGCAGGTGATGGGCGGCATCGAGCTGCTGCAAGGTTTCCAACACAGTAGGGTGCACGGCTTGCTCCGGAAGGTGGCTCACGCCAGTGGCGCGAATGCAGTGGCGTTACGAAAGGCAGCTGGCGCAAAACGCATCGGACGCCTGCAGTAAACGTAGGCCTGGACCATGGCCAGACGACCTGCCCTCATCCGCCCTTCGGGCACCTTCTCCCGAGGGGAGACGGGAGCGGCGCGGCACGCTGCGCCGAGCGCAGACGCCTCACACATTCAACAACAGGAACTCCCGCTCCCACGAACTGATCACGCGGAAGAACGTCTCGTACTCCTTGCGCTTGACCGAGATGTAGGCGCGCACGAAGCGCCGCCCCAGCATCTCCTGCAAGGCCTCGCAGCCCTCCAGTCCGTCCAGCGCCTCGCCCAGCGAGCGCGGCAGATCGTAGCCCTGCTCCTTGCCGTTGCTGCTGATCGGCGCGGTCGGTTCGAGCTTCTCGCGGATGCCGAGCAACCCGCAGGCCAGGGTCGCCGCCATCGCCAGGTACGGATTGGCGTCGGAGCCGGCAAAGCGGCTTTCCACCCGCATGTTCTGCGGCATATCGATCGGCACCCGCAGCCCGCAGGTGCGATTGTCGAAACCCCACAGCACATTGCTCGGCGACACCTCGCCGAACATCAGCCGCCGGTAGGAATTGACGTTGGGTGCCAGCAGCCCCATCGCCATCGGAATGTATTTCTGCAGGCCACCGAGATAGTGCGCAAAGGTGTCGCTGAAGCCGCCGTCGCGTTTGCCGCTGAACACGTTCTTGCCGGTGCCGGCATGCAGCAGGCTCTGATGGATATGCATCGCACTGCCCGGCTCGGTCTCCATCGGCTTGGCCAGAAACGTCGCATACACGCCATGCCGCAACGCCGCTTCGCGCATGGTGCGCTTGAACAGGAACACCTGATCGGCGCGCGAGAGCGCATCGGCGTGGGTGAAGTTGACCTCCAGCTGCGCGGCGCCGGATTCGTGAATCAGCGTATCCACGTCCAGTTCCATCGCATCGCAGTAGTCGTACATCAGGTCCAGGATCGGGTCGAACTCGTTGACCGCATCGATCGAATACGACTGCCGCGCGGTCTCCGGCCGACCCGAGCGCCCGGCCGGCGGCAACAACGGAAAGTCCGGGTCGGTGTTCTTTTGCACCAGGAAGAATTCCAGCTCCGGCGCCACCACCGGTTGCAGCTTGGCTTCGGCATAGGCGTCGAGCACGCGCCGCAGCACATTGCGCGGGGCAAGCTCATGCGGCTGGCCGTCCTTGGTGTAGCAATCGTGGATGACCTGCGCGGTGGGATCGGCCGCCCACGGCACCATGCGCACGGTGGATGCATCCGGGCGCAGATGCATGTCCGAATCCGATGGCGAGGTCAGCTCGTAGTAATCGTCCGGGAAATCGCCGGTGACGGTGGTGGCGAAGATGCCTTCCGGCAGGCGGGTGCCGTAGTCGTGCGAGAACTTGTCGGCCGGAATGATCTTGCCGCGTGCATTGCCGGTGATGTCCGGCACCAGGCACTCGACCTCGGTGATGTGGCGCTCCTTGAGCCAGCGGCGCAGGGCGCTTTCGGGCTGTTTGGGCGTGGACGTGCGCGAACGTGTGCGGATGGACATGCAACCTCACTGACCGCGTCGGGCGGCATATTGGCGACAGGCCTCGCCGAAGGCCTGGAAGATGGCACGGTAGAACGGATGCTGTGTGACACGCCACTCCGGGTGCCACTGCACCGCCAGCAGGAAGCCCGGCCCGGGGCCGCGAAAGGCTTCGATCAGGCCATCCGGCGCGGTCGCCTCGATCAGCAGGCCGTCGGCCAGCCGCGCAATGCCCTGCCCGTGCAGCGAGTTCACCGCCACCTGCGCGCTGTCGCTGATGCCGGCCAGCAGGCCGCCGGCATGCAGCTGCACCGGATGCGCCGGGCCGTACTGCGCGTCCAGCGCCGCGGTACGGTCTTCGCGGTGATCGGCCAGACCGGGCACCTCATGCACGCGTTGATGCAGGCGCCCGCCCAGCGCCACGTTGACCTCCTGCAGCCCGCGGCAGATCGCCAGCACCGGCAGGCCGCGTGCAAGTGCCTGCGGGATCAGCCCGAGGCTGGCGGCATCGCGCGCCGGGTCGTGCGGATTGCCCTCCCAGCTCGGCTCGTCGCTGTAGTGATGCGGCTCCACATTGCTCACCGCGCCGGTCAGCAACAGGCCATCCAGGCGATCCAGCCAGCCCCCCGCATCCAGCGCCGGCTGCAGGCTCGGCAACAGCACCGGCATTGCGCCGGCCGCGTCCACCACCGCGCGGATGTATTTTTCGCCGGTGGCCAGAAACGGATGCGGCCCTTGCTGGATGCGATCGGTCGGCAACCCGACCAGGGGAACGACAGCCATGCGGATATCCAGGTTGTACGCGGCAGGGAAACGGGTGCGCTCGCCGTCAGGCAGGCGCAGGAAATGTGCAGGCCACAGGTTGGCGCGCGTTTGCAATTGTGCGCGGCATTGCATGCGTCCGATCACGACGCAACGTCAGCGTGTCTTCGCCACGGGTTGAGGGTGTGTCGTGGGCGCCTGCGAACTTACCGTGCAGCCAGCGGCATTGCCAGGGTCGGCACGCGCACGATTGCGAAAGATCACGTGCGCTTTGCTAGTCTGGGCAGCGACCCTGCAGGTGGTGCCCATGGTTTCCGAGAACTCCGTCGCGTGCTTGCCCGCCACCGATGCCGCCACGCTGGCGCGGATCGATGGCTGCGAAGCGGTCGATCTGCTGTTGCCCGACACCAATGGCGTGCTGCGTGGCAAACGCGTGACAGCCGAGGTCCTGGGCAAGATCTATCGCGACGGGGTGTGCCTGCCGATGTCGCTGATCGCCACCGACATCACCGGCAATACCGTCGAAGAAACCGGGCTGGGCTATGCCATCGGCGATGCCGATCGCATCTGCCGGCCCATTGCAGGCTCGCTGCGCCCGGTGCCGTGGGCACCGCGGCCGATGGCACAGCTGCTGCTGGCGATGCATCAGCCGGACGGCAGCGTGTTCGAGGTTGCACCGCGTGCGGTCCTGCAGCGCGTGCTGCACGGCTTCGCCGCGCTCGGCCTGACACCGGTGATTGCGGTGGAACTGGAGTTCTACCTGTTCGATGGGGTGCCCGATGCACAGGGGCGTCCGCAAACACCGCGCGACCCGCAGACCGGTGCGCGCAGCGACAGTACCCAGGTGTATTCGCTGCAGGACCTGGACGACCAGCGCACGTTCACCGACGCGGTCACCGCCGCCTGCCGGCAGCAAGGCATCCCTGCCGACACCGCCGTGGCCGAGTACGCGCCCGGCCAGTTCGAAATCAACCTGCAGCATCGTGCCGATGCGGTGGCCGCCTGCGACGAGGCACTCCTGCTCAAGCGCACCATCAAGGCGATTGCGCAGCAGCAGGGCAAGCTCGCGAGCTTCATGGCCAAGCCGTTTCCCGGCCAGGCCGGCAGCGGCCTGCACCTGCACGTGAGCCTGCTCGATGCCGACGGGCACAACGTGTTTGCCGGCAGCGTCGCTGCACCTGCCGACCGCCTGCGCCATGCCGTCGCCGGCCTGCAACGGCATGCGGAGGCCTCGTTGCTGATGTTCGCACCGCACGCCAACAGTTACCGCAGGTTCGTCAGCAACGCCTTCGTGCCACTGGATGCGAGCTGGGGCTTCAACAACCGCACCGTGGCGCTGCGCATCCCGCACAGCGATGCACGCAACACCCGCATCGAACACCGCATCGCCGGCGCCGATGCCAACCCGTACCTGGCCGCCGCCGCCGTGCTTGCCGCCATGCTGGACGGCCTACAACACCCCGGCGAGCCCACCGCGCCAGTCACCGGCAATGCCTATGCGCAAGCGGTGTTCCGGCCGCGCACCTGGCAGGGCGCAGTGGAGGCATTCGGCGCCAGCGACTTCGTCGGCGCGCAGTTCGGCAGCCAGTTCCAGCATGTATTCGGCCAGCAGAAACAGCGCGAGCTGCTCGACTACCAGGCGCTGGTGCCGGATCTGGACTACGCACGGTATCTGCGGATCGTCTGATGGACGGCCCGGGCACGCCCCTGCCGCCTGCCGATCCGCCGGGCAATGGCTATCCCGACAGCTGGTACGCGCGCAGCACGCCGCCCTTGCCGGAGCAACCGCGCCTGCAGGGCGCCGCACGTGCCGATGTCTGCATCCTCGGCGCCGGCTACACCGGCCTCACCGCCGCGCTCGCCCTGGCCGAGGCCGGCTACTCCGTCATCGTGCTGGAAGCCAGGCGCATCGGCTGGGGCGCCTCCGGGCGCAACGGCGGCCAGGCCATCGTCGGCTACGGCTGCGAGCAGGAAACCCTGGAAGCGCTGGTCGGCGATACCGACGCGCGGCTGCTGTTCGACTTCTCGCGCGACGGCATGCGCCTGCTGCGCGCGCGCATTGCGCGTCATGCCATCGCCTGCGACTGGCGCGACGGTCACGCCCATGTGCCGCTGAAACCGCGCCAGGTGCAGGCCCTGCAGCACAGCATCGTGCGGATGGCCGAGCGCTATGACTACCCGCTGGAATGGTGGGACCGCGCGCGTACCCGGCAGGTGCTCCACAGCCCGCTCTACCTGGGCGCGATGTTCGACCCGGCCAGCGGCCATCTGCATCCGCTGGCCTACGCACTGGGCCTGGCACGCGCAGCGCTGGCGGCCGGCGTGCGCATCCACGAGGCCTCGGCGGTGTCCCGCCTGGAACATGGCGCGCGCGTGACGATGCAGACCGACCAGGGCAGCGTCAGCGCCGACTTCGGGGTGATCGCCGGAAACGCCCTGCTGCAGGGCATTTCCACAACGCTGGAACGCCACATCATGCCGGTCGGCACCTATGTCGGCGCGACGCCGCCGCTGGGCGCAGCCCGCGCGCGCGCGCTGATCGCCAACGACATGGCGGTCGCCGACACCAACTGGGCACTGGATTATTACCGGCTCAGCGCCGACCACCGGCTGCTGTTCGGCGGACGCGCCAGCTACTCATCGCGCCCGCCCCCCGGGCTGGATCGCTTGATGACCCGGCGCATGCACACGGTCTTCCCGCAACTGCACGACGTGCCGCTGGAAACGCTGTGGGGCGGCTACGTGGACATCTCGCGCAATCGCGCCCCGCACTGGGGACGGCTGGGGTCCAACGTGTATTTCGCCCAGGGATTCTCCGGGCATGGCGTCGCCGCCACCGGGCTGGCCGGCCAGGTCATCGCCGAGGCCATCGCCGGCCAGGGCCGGCGGCTGGACGTGTTCGCGCGCATTCCGCATCGGCCCTTCCCCGGTGGGCGCCTGCTGCGTACCCCGCTGCTGGTGGCCGCGATGAGCTGGTACCGGCTGCGCGATGCATTGTGGTGAGAGGGGCGCGGTCTTGGGCACTTTGAGACGCGGCGCTCAAGTTTTGGCGAACCGGGCCGTTAGCCGGTAGGACGGTTCGATCCGCACGGCCAGCCGATGTCCCCAGGTACCCTACATCGCAATAGCGAAAGCGCAGTCCTGCCGCAACGCGTGTTGCTGGTGGAGAACTCGCGCACCTTCACCAGCATGCTGCGCGAAGCCATCGAGCAACGTGTGGAACTGCCGGTCACGGTCGTGTCGACCCTGGCGGAAGCGGCCCGCGTACTGGACGAAGAAGACGGTTGGTTTCTGGTTCTGACCGGCCTGGTGCTGGTGGACGGCGACCGCGACAAGGTCGTGGAATTTTTCCTTTCGCGCAAACTGCCCACCGTGGTGGTCAGCGGCGTCTATGACGAAGATCTGCGCCAGCGCGTGCTGCAGCAGCAGATCATCGATTACGTGCTCAAGAACGCGCCCGGCAGCATCGAGTATCTGGCCTGGCTGGTGCAGCGCCTGGAACGCAACCGCCGCATCGCGGCGCTGGTGGTGGACGATTCCCTGTCTGCACGGACCTATGCGGCCGCGTTGTTGTCCATGTACGGCTACCGCGTGGTGCTGGCGGCCGACGGTGCGGCCGGCCTGCAGGCGATCGAGCGCGATCCCGGTATCCGCCTGACCATCGTCGACCAGGAAATGCCCGGTATGGAAGGGGTGGAATTCACCCGCCGGCTGCGCGCGATCCGTTCGCGCGACAAGGTCGCGGTGATCGGCATTTCCGGCAACAGCGATTCGTCGCTGATTCCGCGCTTCCTGAAAAATGGCGCCAACGACTTCCTGCGCAAGCCGTTCTCGCGCGAAGAATTCTTCTGCCGCGTATCGCAGAATGTGGACCAGCTGGAACTGATCGGCACGCTGCAGGACCTGGCCACCCGCGACTTCCTCACCGGCCTGCCCAACCGGCGCTATTTCCTGGAACAGAGCCAGCGGGTGATCCCCACCCTGCTGTCGCAGGAGCAGACGGTCACCGCGGCGATGCTGGACATCGACCACTTCAAGCACATCAACGACACCTGGGGCCACGAGGCCGGCGACCAGGCGCTGCGGGCGGTGGCCGCATCGGTCTCCAGCCATGCGCGGCCGCAGGATCTGGTGGCACGTTTCGGCGGCGAGGAATTCTGCCTGCTGGTGCCGGGGCTGGATGCCGCCAACGCCACCAGTTACTTCGAGACCCTGCGCGAGCGCATCAGCGCGCTGCGCGTGCGGATCGGCAATGAAACCCTCAGCATGACGGTGAGCATCGGCGTGTGCATCGCCACCGAAGACGGCCAGTCGCTGCACCACCTGCTGGGCGAAGCGGACAAATATCTGTACCTGGCCAAGGCCGGCGGTCGCAACCAGGTGCGCCTGGCCAGCTGAGACGCGTCGGCTCCGCCGCCGCGCTGGCTAGGTTGAAATCGCCGATGCCGAACGGCGCCGCATCGCACGTGCGGCCATCAACGCCACCAGGCTCAGTACCGCAGCGCCGCCCAGATATTGCCCCACCGCCTGCACGCCGAAGCGTGTGGCCAGCTGCGTGGCCACGTACGGCGCAGGCGCCGCACCGAGAATGCTGGCCAGGTTGAACGACAGCGAGGCACCGGTGTAGCGCACCTCGGTGGGATACAGCTCGGCCAGCAACGTGCCGCAGGGGCCGTAGGTCAGGCCCATGAAGAAGAACCCCAGCCCCAGAAATGCCAGTACCTGCAGCGGGTGATTGGCCTGGAACAGCGGCGCGAACGCCAACCCGAACGCGATGATCGCAACACTGGCCAGCATCATCGCCAGCGGCGCACCATGCCGGTCGCCAAACCTGGCCGAGAGCGGGATGCCGATCGCGAAAAACACGATGCCGGCCATCTGCAACAACAGGAATTGCTCCTTGTCGTAGCCCAGGGTCTTGGTGCCATAGCCCAGCGCGAACACCGTCATCAGATAGAACAGCACGAAGGTGGCGAACGCGCCCAGCGTGCCGATGATCAGCGCCGACCAGTGCTGCGAGATCACCGTGCCCAGGGGCAGGCGCACACGGGTCTTGCGGTCCAGGGCCTTCTGGAAATCCGGCGTCTCGGTGATGCTCAGGCGTACCCACAAACCGGTCAGCACCAACAGCGCGCTGGCCAGGAACGGCACCCGCCAGCCCCATTGCATGAACTGCGCATCGTCGAGCACCGCGCCCATGCCGAGAAAGGTGCCGGTGGACAGCAGAAAGCCCAGCGGCGCACCCAACTGCGGAAACATGCCGTACCACACGCGCTTGCCCGGCGGCGCATTTTCGGTGGCAAGCAGCACGGCCCCGCCCCACTCGCCGCCCAGACCCAGGCCCTGGCCGAAGCGACACAAGGCCAGCAGCGCTGGGGCGAACACGCCGATCTGGGCGTAGCTGGGCAGCAAGCCGATCGCCACGGTGGACAGGCCCATCGTCAGCAGCGCCGCCACCAGGGTGGCCTTGCGCCCGATCCGGTCACCGAAGTGGCCGAACACCGCCGAGCCCACCGGCCGCGCGACGAAGGCCACTGCAAACGTCGCCAGCGACTGCAGCATCGCCGCGCTGCCATCGCCCGCCGGAAAGAACAGGGTGGGAAACACCAGCACCGCGGCGGTGGCGTAGATATAGAAATCGAAGAACTCGATCGTGGTGCCGATCAGGCTGGCGAACAGCACGCGCGCAGGCGAATTGATGGGAGCAGCGAGCGGCGCGGCAGCAGTCATCGTTGATCGGCTTCCAGACAAGACAGGACAGCCGATTCTGGCAGATTGCAGCAACGGTTTGCGCAGGCCCACCGGTGGGTAAAAAGTTACAGACGTGACCTCCGGCCCAGCTGGGCCATGTCAGCCTCAGTTCTGGCAGTGACCGACAGAGCGCGGCGCGTTCTCTTCACCGAGGATTGATCGCGTCGAAAATGCGTCGGTTGCAGAACGGCGGGGCTGCGACTTGGCTGTAGAGCTCTTGTCTGCTCGCCACAGCAGGACACGCCGCAAGTCCGCTCTGGGTATATCGCTAACTCCCGAAATCCCGCTTATTTTAGGGTGGTCGTCAGACAATGCGGATAGATCACTGACAGAGCGGTTGGTCAGCTATTTGGCTGCAAGGCCCTTGCCGGCCCACCATCGCGGGACACGCCGCAAGTACGTCCATGTAGGCTCCGGCGCGGCGTCCATGCCGCTCAGGGTCCCGCGACGGTGGGCCGGCAAGGACCAGTCGAGATGGTCGGTACGTCACGTAGAGCAGTGCTGGGTGCGCCTTGTTCGATCGTGAAGCATCGCCTCCACGTCTGATGCGCACCGCGCGACAGACAGCTCTTCAAACGAGCGCCGACCAACTGTCTGGTGCGGTGTCCTCGCCGGTTGCGGGACCGTGTGGCGGCATGGATGCCGCCACCGAGCCCCCAGGGACGGGTTCACGGCGTGTCCCGCACGCGGTGGGCCCGTCCTGGGGGCTCGACGCTGCGAGTGTGCTGCAGGGCCCTTGCCCGCCCACCATCGCAGGACACGCCGCAAGTACGTCCGTGTAGGCTCTTACGCGGCATCCATGCCGCGTAAGGTCCCGCGACGGTGAGCGGACAAGGACCTGTCGAGATGGTCGGTGTGCATGATGAGAGCGGTGCTGGATGCGTCTCGTTCGATCATGAAGCATCGGATGCACGTCTGATGCACGCCGCATTACAGACAACTTTCAGACGTGCGCCGACCAATTGTCTGCCGCGGTGCCCCCGCCGGTTGCGGGACCGTGTGGCGGCATGGATGCCGCCACCGAGCCCCCAGGGATGGATTCACGGCGTGTCCCGCAAGCGGTGAGGGCACCGCGCCCTCGACACTGCGAGTGTGCTGCAGGGCCCTTGCCCGCCCACCCTCGCAGGACACGCCGCAAGTACGTCCATGTAGGCTCTTACGCGGCATCCATGCCGCGTAAGGTCCCGCGACGGTGGGCGGGCAAGGACCTGTCGAGACACTCGGTGTATTTGGCTGCAAGCAAAGCATGGCCTGCGTTGTTCGGATCAGGTTGCGTCTGATCAAGCTTCCCGTGCAGGTGAAGAGGCTTTAGTCTCCCGCCTTCCTCAGCCGGGAAGTAGCAGCAAGTTGCTCAGTCGCCGTGCGGCGCCTGTGCCATTGCACGCTGCGCATGCGCAGCGCGCCCGGCATCCGTCAGCACCGCAAATTGGCGCTCGCCGCGGTTTTCCACCTGGATCCAGCCCGGACCGGGGTGACCGTCCAGGCTGGCGCTGCCCAACCACGCCAGGGTGCGCAGCAGGACGCTCATGCGCACGCCCAGCTGCTTGCACAACCGGGCCAGCGACACGCCCTCCGGCGTGTCGGCCAACGCAACAAGCAACTGCGCGGTGAGCTGTGGATCAGCGGACAAGCACCGCTCCGATGTCGCGCGGCGCCGCATCGGCGGTTTCTGCGCGGTGCGGCAGCACGATGACCGGAATCGACTTGGAGGTGGGCGTACGCGCTTCGTCGGCGAAGCTGGACAGCGGCACCAATGCGTTGGTTTCCGGGTAGTACGCTGCCAGGCAGCCGCGCGGGATGTTGTAGTCCACCAGCAGGAAGCGGCGTGCCTCACGATGCACACCGTCCTCGCACAGGCTCTCCAGGTCCACCCAATCGCCGGCCTTCATGTTCAATGCCGCGATGTCCGCACCATTGATGAAAAGCACGCGGCGCTCGCCGAACACGCCGCGGTAGCGGTCGTCCAGCCCATAGATGGTGGTGTTGTATTGATCGTGCGAGCGCGTGGTGGCCAGCGTAAACACCATCTGCCCGGTGTGGCTGCGGCGTGCGCGGTGGATCGGGTTGTCGGTCGGCACCGCGTGTGGCTTGAACACCGCGCGCTTCTCCGGCGTCACCCACTGGCGATCACGCGCGGTGTTGGACAGACGGAAACCGCCCGGCACGCGCACGCGCTGGTTGAAGTCGGCAAAATCCGGGAAGACCTGTGCGATCAGATCGCGTACGCGGTCGTAGTCGCCCACCAGCCAGCGCCAGCGGATCGCGCTGCGCGCGCCCAGCGTTGCCTCGGCCAGGCGTGCCACGATCGCCGGCTCGGACAGCAGGTCCGGCGAGGCCGGCGGATTGATGCCGGCCGACAGGTGCACCATGCTCATCGAATCCTCCACCGTCACGCCTTGCGGGCCGGCGTCCTGGATGTCGATTTCGGTACGACCCAGGCATGGCAGGATCAGCGCATCGCGGCCATGCACCAGATGGCTGCGATTGAGCTTGGTGGTCACATGCACGGTGAGTTCGCAGTTGCGCAGCGCGCGGTGCGTGGCGTCGGTGTCGGGCGTGGCGGCGGCAAAATTGCCGCCCATCGCGAAGAACACCTTGCCGCGCCCGTCCAGCATCGCTTCGATCGCACCAACGGTGTCAAAGCCGTCTTCGCGCGGCGGCGCAAACCCGAACAGCGTCTGCAGCTTGTCCAGGAAGGCGGCCGGCGGTTTTTCGTAGATCATCATCGTGCGGTCGCCCTGCACGTTGCTGTGCCCGCGCACCGGGCACACGCCCGCGCCCGGCCGGCCCAGATGGCCGCGCAGCAACAGCAGGTTGGTGATCATGTGGATGGTGGCCACCGAATGCTTGTGCTGGGTGATGCCCATGCCCCAGCAGGCAATCACGCGCTCGGCATTGAGATAGAGCTCGCCGGCCTTGCGCAGCGCGGCCTCGTCCAGCCCGGACTCTTCGATGATGGTGTCCCAGGATTCGCCATGCACCTCGGCAGCGAAGGCCTCGAAATTGGCGGTGTGGGCGTGGATGAATTCCAGATCCAGCAAACGCGGCGTGCCATCGCGCTGGGCCTGCGCGTCGCGCTCGAGCACATGCTTGATGATGCCCTTGACCGCGGCCAGGTCGCCGCCGATCTTGAGCTGGAAATAATCCGAGGCGATGCGGGTGGAGCCGTTGTGCAGCATCTCCAGCTTGTCCTGCGGGTCGGCGAACTTTTCCAGCCCGCGTTCGCGCAACGGATTGAATGCCGCGATCGCCGCGCCGCGCTTGGAGGCCTGGCGCAGCTCGCCGAGCATGCGCGGGTGATTGGTGCCCGGGTTCTGGCCGAAGATGAAGATCGCATCGGCCAGTTCGAAGTCGTGCAGCGACACCGTGCCCTTGCCCACGCCGATCTGCGAACGCAGCGCAGTGCCGGACGGCTCGTGGCACATGTTCGAGCAGTCCGGGAAGTTGTTGGTGCCGAACTCGCGCACGAACAACTGATACAGGAAGGCCGCCTCGTTGCTGGTGCGCCCGGAGGTGTAGAAGATCGCCTCGTCCGGCGATGCCAGCCCGTTGAGGTGCCCGGCGATCTGCGCAAACGCCGCGTCCCAGCTTACCGGCACGTAGTGATCGGTGGCGGCGTCGTAACGCATCGGCTGGGTCAGCCGGCCCTGCCCTTCCAGCCAGTAGTCGCTGTATTGCGACAACAGGCTGACGCTGTGGGAGGCAAACAGCTCCGGCCCGGCGCGGCGCGCGGTGGATTCGGCGGCAACGGCCTTGGCGCCGTTCTCGCAGAACTCGAAGGTGGAGGTGTGGTCGCGGTCGGGCCAGGCACAGCCGGGGCAGTCGAAACCGTCCGGCTGGTTGGCATGCAGCAGCGTCTTGGCGCCCTGTACCGCGATGTCCTGTTCCATCAGGTGCTTGGCCACCGAGCGCAGTGCGCCCCAGCCGCCAGCGGGATTGTCGTATTGCTGGATGGTCTTCTTGCTCATGCGGGCTCTCCCACGGCGACGCCCAAGTCCAGGCGCTGCGGATGGCTGTAAACGACACAATCGTGATCGCGGGCAAACCCGATCAGGGTCAGTCCCGCACTGTCGGCCAGGCTGATCGCCAGCGCGGTCGGTGCCGAAATCGCTGCGAGCAGCGGGATCCGGGCCTGCGCGGCTTTCATGGCCATTTCGTAACTGGCGCGGCTGGTCACCACCGCAAACCCGTGCGATGCATCCACGCGCGCGCGCGCCAGGGCACCGATCAACTTGTCGAGCGCGTTATGCCGGCCGACATCCTCGCGCACGTAACGCACCACACCCTGCGCATCGGCCCAGCCGGCGGCATGCACCGCGCCGGTCTGCGCGGCGATCGGCTGCTGCGCATGCAGCGCATCCAGTGCCCGCGCCAGGGTCTGCACATCGATCTGCAGCGCGGACTGCAGCACCGGCGGCACACGCAGTACCGCTTCGATCGATTCGTTGCCGCATACCCCGCAACCGCTGCGCCCGTCCAGGTTGCGCCGCCGCTGGTCCAGCGCGGCGGCACGCCCGGGCGGAATCTCGATCTGCAGCGAGGCGCCCTCCAGGAACGTCTCCACCGCCGTCACCCGCAGGTCCTGCGGGTGCTCGACGATGCCTTCGCTCAGCGAGAACCCGAGTGCGAAATCCTCCAGGTCCTCCGGCGTGGCCATCATCACTGCGAACGGCACGCCGTTGTAGTGGAAGGCGACCGGCATTTCGGCCGCCACCATGTCCTGCACCGTGGCGTTGCGGCCGCCGCGGTGGCGGACGACCGTGCGCACCACACTGCCGGCGCGCACGGAACGGGAAGACGAAGTGGTCATCTCATCTCAATGAAACAGCACGAAGGCTTTCTGCAGCGTGACCCAGATGCCCCAGCACATCGGCACGCCGACGGCCAGCCAGGCCAGCGCGACCAGCGCGGGATTGCCGCCGTGCCCGATGCGCGCCATCTGCTCCGGCGGCAGGATCGCCTTGCCGCTGCGGTCCACCTTCTCGTGCGCAAGCTGTTTCTCGCGCGCCAGCTCGTCGGGCGTCATGAAGTGACGCGCGGCCACCGGACGCACCAACAGGTTGCAGATCAGACCGAGCACCAACATGCCGGCCAGGATGTACATGGTGGTGTTGTAGACCTGTGACGGCGGGCTGCCGTGGGCCAGCTGGTACTCACGCATGTAGCCGACGACCACCGGGCCGAGAATGCCGGCGGTGGCCCAGGCGGTCAGCAGGCGGCCGTGGATGGCGCCCACCATCTGGGTGCCGAACAGGTCGGCCAGATACGCCGGGATGGTGGCAAAACCGCCGCCGTACATCGACAGGATGATGCAGAAGATGCCCACGAACAGCGCGATGCCGCCCACGCTGCCGGCCGACGGTGCCGCCGCATACAGGCAGATGCCCAGCACGAAGAACAGCGTGTAGGTGTTCTTGCGGCCGAGCTTGTCGGACATGCTGGCCCAGAAGAAGCGGCCGCCGATGTTGAACAGGCTGAGCAGGCCGGTGAAGCCGGCCGCGATGGCCGCGATGCTGGCCAGCTGCGCCGTATCCAGGCTGCCGAAGCCGGCATCCACCCCGATCAGGCGGCCGCCGAACACTTCCTGCAGCATCGGCGAGGACATGCCGATCACGCCGATACCGGCCGACACGTTCAGGCACAGCACGCCCCACAGCAGCCAGAACTGCGGGATGCCCCAGACCTTGCTCACGTGCACGTGGTTGGCGGTGATCATGGCGTTGTTGCTGGCCACCGGGGCGGTCCAGCCGGCCGGGGTCCAGCCGCTCGGCGGCACGCGGTAACCGAACGCGCCGGCCATCATGAAGACGAAGTACAGCGCCGCCATCACCAGGAAGGTTTCCATCACGCCCACCGAGGTCGGCGTGGCGAAGTGGCGCATCAGCGCATCGGCCAGGGGGCTGCCGATCATCGCGCCGCCACCGAAGCCCATGATCGCCATGCCGGTCGCCATGCCGCGGCGGTCCGGGAACCATTTGATCAAGGTCGACACCGGCGAGATGTAGCCCAGGCCCAGACCGATACCGCCGATCACGCCCGAGCCCAGCCACAGCATCCAGATCTGGTGGAAGTGGATGCCGGCCGCCGATATCACCAGCCCGCCGCACCAGCACAGCGCCGAGACCACACCGGCCTTGCGCGGGCCGGCACGTTCCAGCCAGCCGCCCCAGACCGCCGCCGAGCAGCCCAGCAGCACGAAGAACAACGTGTACATCCACTGCAGCTCGCTGATCTTCCAGTCGCAGGTGGTGGCGACCATGCGCGCGAACAGGCCCATGTCGGCCGGGCACGCGATCGCCTCGGTGATGCCCAGCGCCTTGGACAGCGGCAACCAGAACACGCTGAAGCCATAGGCCATGCCGATACACAGGTGGATCGCCAATGCCGCCGGCGGTACCAACCAACGATTGAAGCCCGGACGCGCAACGATGCGCTCCTTGGACAGCAGGCCGGCGTCTGCGCCGTTGGCGCTCGCCACGGTGGACCCTTGTGTCATTCCCGTTCCCCTAAAAAAGTGCGATGAAGTGTGTCCGGAGCGCCCGACAGGATGGCTGCATGCAGGCGGTGTCAGTGGTTCCGAAAACGATTGATGGCTGCGATCGATTGACGTGTTGCGATAAGGGCAGCGGCGACCACCAGGCCCAACTGGCACTCGTCTGGCGCATCATCGGCGATCGTTGAATCTTTGCAATGCTTCGGCACGCCCCGCAGCTAGTCAAAAACCCGTCATGGCCTGCGCCACAAGGCGTTCCCAGAGCATAGCGGCCGACGTTGCGACTAATTGACTAGTCCATGCGGATCGGCGCATACGGGTCCGGAAATCGTGGTCGCCGTCGCGCTCTGCGGGGTGACGGCCGACGCGCGGTGGCCTTAGAGTCGGACGCTCCCCAGCGACGGAGCCCGCCATGCACGACCACCCTCCGCGCGACGACGCGCATGCGTTGCAGGCAGCGGCGCAGCTGGACGCGTTCTGGATGCCGTTCACCGCCAACCGCCAGTTCAAGGCGCGCCCGCGCCTGCTGGCCTCCGCTGCCGGCATGTACTACCGCGATGTCGACGGCCGCCAGATCCTGGACGGCACCGCCGGGCTGTGGTGCTGCAATGCCGGCCACGCCCGCGAGCGCATCATGGCGGCGATCCGTGAGCAGGCCGGCACGCTGGATTTCGCCCCGACCTTCCAGATGGGTTCACCGCTGCCGTTCGTGCTGGCACAGCGGCTGGCCGCGATCGCCCCGCCCGGCCTGGGCCATGTGTTCTTCACCAACTCCGGCTCGGAGGCGGTCGACAGCGCGATGAAGATCGTGCTCGCCTACCACCGCCTGCGCGGCGAGGGCCAGCGCACCCGCTTCATCGGCCGCGAGAAGGCCTACCACGGGGTCGGCTTCGGCGGTATGTCGATCGGTGGGCTGCCCAACAACCGCAAATGGTTCGGCCCCCTGCTGGCCGGCACCGACCACCTGCGGCACACGCTGGATCTGCAACGCAATGCCTACACGCGCGGGCTGCCGGCGCACGGCGCCGAACTGGCGGACGATCTGGAACGCCTGATCGCCCTGCACGACGCGTCGACCATTGCGGCGGTCTTCGTCGAACCGGTGTCCGGCTCGGCCGGGGTGATCCTGCCGCCGGAAGGCTATCTGCAGCGGCTGCGCGCCATCTGCGACCGCCACGGCATCGTGCTGGTGTTCGACGAGGTCATCACCGGCTTCGGCCGGGTCGGCGAGGCGTTTGCGGCGCAACGCTTCGGCGTCACCCCGGACCTGATCACCGCCGCCAAGGGGCTGACCAGCGGCAGCGTGCCGATGGGCGCGGTGCTGGTGGCCGATGCGATCTTTGACGCCTTCATGCACGGCCCGCAGAACGCGATCGAGCTCTTCCACGGCTACACCTATTCCGGCCATCCGCTGGCCTGCGCCGCGGCGATCGCCACGCTGGACACCTACGCCGAGGAGAACCTGTTCGACCGCGCGATCACGCTGGGCCGGCAATGGGAAGACGCGCTGCACGGCCTGCGCGGGCTGCCGCACGTCATCGACATCCGCAACATCGGCCTGATCGGCGCGGTCGAGCTGGCCCCGCGCGATGGCGCGCCGGGCGCACGCGGCTACGAAGTCTTCGAGCGCTGCTTCCATGACGGCGGCCTGCTGGTGCGCGTCACCGGCGATGTCATCGCGCTGTCGCCGCCGCTGATCGTCACCCCCGAGCAGATCGGGCAGATGGTCGAAACGCTGGGGAAGATCCTGCGCAGCACTGCCTGACGGCGACGGCACGGGCGCCCGCGTGTACCGTCCGCGCGCAGCCCGGTCAAGCGCGCAAAGCCGGAGCAGGCTCACTACAATGCCGGCCCCGCACTTCCCCGCAGTTGCCGCATGAACATCGTTGTCAAAGAAGAACTCAAGGCCTACATCGACCCGTTGACGCCCGACGAGCACGAGGCGCTGGAGCGCAGCCTGCTGGCCGAGGGCTGCCGCGATGCACTGGTGCTGTGGGGCGATGTGCTGGTGGATGGCCACAACCGCTACGGCATCTGCCAGAAGCACGGCCTGCCGTTCCAGACCGTGCAGAACCCGCGCTTCCAGTCGATGCAGGACGTGCACCTGTGGATGATCGAGCAGCACCTGGGCCGGCGCAGCGTGTCGGACTTCCAGCGTGGCGTGCTGGCGCTGCGCAAGCGCGAGATCCTGGCCGCGCGCCAGCGCAGCCAGCGCGACGCCGACGCCGCGGCGGAAGCGCCGTTGGTCACCGACGATGACCAGCCCGCCGCCGGCATCGAACACGGCACCGTGCAGACCGCCGCCGACAGCGACAGCCCGCCGTGGGAAGAGACCTCCACCCCGGTCAGCCGCGCCGAGCTGGCGCGCGAGGCCCGCCTGAGCAACAACCAGGTTGTGATGATCGAGCGCATCCACAAACAGGCCGCCCCGGAAGTGGTGCAGGCGGTCAAGGCCGGCGAGATTTCCATCAGCGCCGCCGCTGCCGTGGCCACCCTGTCCGAGGACGAGCAACGCGCCGCCGCGCAGGCCGGCAAGGCCGAGCTCAAACAGGCGGCCAAGCGCGTGCGCGACGCCAAGCGCAAACCCAGGCCCGACGAGGCCGAAGGCGGCGAAGCCGAACGCCGCGATGTGAAAGCCCTGCAACGCCGCGTGACCGAACTGGAAAACGAAAACGCCGCGCTGCAGGCCAAGGTGACCGCGCTGCAATCACAGCTGGAGCGCCTGCGCGGCTGAATACCCGACAGTGCATCACCGTAGGAGCGCACCCGGGCGCGACGCGGCTGTCCTGGTAACGCCATCGCGCTCGGGCGCGCTCCTACAAAACGATCGGCCGCTGCGCGAATGGCGACCACGATCGCTGCAACCACCGGTAGGAGCGCACCCGGGCGCGACACGGCTTTCCCGGTAACGCCATCGCGCTCAGGCGCGCTCCTACCGAACCGATGACGCGCGCCGTGGACATGCCCTGCTCCGGCGACTGGGTACACTTCGGACATGGAACCCAGTCTCAGCACTCCCCGTCCCGTCGATCCCCGTCGTGCCCAGCTGCAGCGCATGAAGCTGTTGGCGGTGGCCCTGCTGCTGGCCATGTTCGCCGGCTTCGTCGTCAGCCACCTGATGGGCGAACAAGGCGTCTGGGCCTGGGTCTCGGCCTTCTGCGAAGCGGCGACGGTCGGCGCATTGGCCGACTGGTTCGCGGTGGTGGCCTTGTTCCGCCGCCCGATGGGCCTGCCGATCCCGCATACCGCCATCCTGCCGCGCGGCAAGGACCGTCTGGCCGATGGCCTGGCGGTGTTCGTGCGCGACCAGTTCCTCGCCCCGGATGCGTTGATGGACAAACTGCGCGTGTTCGACCCGGCCAGCCGCCTCGGCGAATGGCTGGCCAAACCCGAGCAGGCGCGCATGCTCGCGCAGATGGCGCGCAGCTGGATGCTGCAGGCGCTGGAGCTGCTGGACGAGGCTGCGGTGCGCCGCGCGATCCAGCGCTTTGTGGTCGACCGTCTGCGCAAGTGGAATGCCGCCGCCACCGTCGGCGATATCATGGCCCTGCTCACCACCGATGGCCGGCACCAGAAATTGCTGGACGAGGTGCTGCTGCGCCTGGGCGAGTGGCTGGACCAGGAGCAGGTCAAGACGCGCGCCTCGGCGTTGATCGTGCGCTACGCGCGGCGCGAGTGGCCCAAGCTGGTCGGCACGGTGAACTGGGTCAAGCCGATCGAAGAGATTGGCGACAGCCTGGCCGACCGCATGGCGCGTGCGGCGATCGAGGAGTTGCAGGACATCCTCAAGACGCCCGAGCATCCAATCAGGCTCGACTATGAAGCCTGGCTGCAACGCTACATCGCGCGCCTGCGCGACGAGCCGGCAATGGCCGAGCGCGTGGAAGAACTCAAGCAGCGCGCGATCGAACATCCGGCCCTGCAGGACTACGTGCAAGGGCTGTGGGGCGAGATCCGCGATGCGCTGCGCAACGACCTGGCGCGTGAGGAATCATCGATGGCCGCGCACATGGAGCGTTCCATGCAATCGCTCGGCCAGGCATTGTCGCAGGATCCCTCGCTGCGTGAAGCGCTCAACCAGCACATGTTGCAGGCAGCCGACAAACTCACCACGCGCTTGCGCGCATCGGTGACCGAGCATATTGCGTCGACGGTGAAAAGTTGGGACGAACGTCACCTCGTCGAACAATTGGAATTGGGTGTCGGACGCGATCTGCAATACATTCGGTTCAATGGAACGCTGGTGGGCGGACTGATCGGTCTTGCCCTTCACGCATTATCGATCTGGCTGGCGTTCTGATGCATTGGCAATGACGTTGATCGCCCACCGGAAGCACGTGCAGACACGGGGAAGACCGCACGCATTCTGATGATCGTCAGGCGCCACCACGAAGCCGACCTCACTGTCGGTCAGCACACCGGGCACGCAACAGGCAAGGCAAAGGGACACAAATGCCGAATGGCCGCTGGGATCTGCGCAGGAAATACGGGCGCCGTGCGTCGATCGGGGCCCTGCTGATTCTCGCCGCAGGTTTGATTGCCGCCATTTTCGCCGGCCTGTCGCTGCAGCGACATAACGACCTCGAGCGCGAGCAGCGTTTCAACTACGTCGTGCGCACGCTGACCCGCAATATCAGCGAGCGCATGTATACCTTCGAACACGGGCTGCGCGGCGCGCGCGGCGCGGTGATCGGCGCCGGCAAGGAGATCATCAGTCGCGACCGCTTCACCCTGTACAGCCGCTCGCGCGATTACACGCGCGAGTTTCCCGGCGTGCTGGGCTACGGCTACATCCATCGCGTCGCGCCCGCCGACGAAGAGGCCTTCCTGCAGGCCGCCCGTGCCGACGGCGCACCGGACATCAAGCGGCGGCCGCTGGAGCCCTGGGACGGCGAGCGCTACATCGTGCTGTATTTCGAGCCGGAGTCCTCGGGCAACCGTCCGATTGGCCTGGACATCGCCTCCGAGCCACGTCGCCGCGCCGCCGCACTGCAGGCCGCGCGCAGCGGCCTGCCGATCATGACCTCGCCGATCTCGCTGTCCGGCTATCGCATTCCCAGCGAGAGCGGATTCCTGGTGCTGCTGGCCGTCTATCGCGAAGGCATGCCGCTGCAGACGCCGCAGCAGCGCATGGCCGCCACCAGCGGCTGGGTGTATGCGCCCTTCAGCGTCGAGCAGATGGTGCAAAGCACCCTGGGCGAGCGCGACGACCTGGCACTGGACCTGTCCGACAGGAACGAGCCCACCCACAATTTCTACCGCAGCGGCACGCCGTCCAGCGACAGCGCACGTCGCCCGCCGGTGATCCAGCAGCTGCAGATCTACGGCCGCACCTGGATCATCACCGCCCACCCCACCGCCAGCTTCCTGGCCTCGCTCAACCAGACCTCGCCATGGCTGATGGGCGGCCTGGTGCTGGGCGTGTCGGTGCTGCTTGCGGCATTGCTGGTGCTGTATTTCAGCAATGGACTGCGGCGCGAGGAAGTGCTGCGCAAGCAGATGGAGCTGGCGGCGCTGGTCAGCCATTCCAGCGAAGCCATCGTTGCCGAGACCCCGGACGGAGACATCACCCACTGGAATCCCGCTGCCGAAGCGATGTTCGGCTACAGCGCGGACGAGGCGATCGGCCAGAACCTGACGATGCTGCTGTCGCCGCAGCCGTATGCAATTGCCGACATCGCGCACGCCGACGAACACCAGTCGGTCGATGCCTCCGCGGCGCAGAGCATGCGCCATCGCGACGGGCATCTGGTGCATGTACTGGCCAGCAAGGCCCCGATCATCGAACGTAACGACACCCTGAGCGGGCATTCGCATTTCTTCCGCGACATCTCCGAGCGGGTGCGGTCGCACCAGCGCATCGTCGCGCTCAACGCATCGCTCGAACATCAGGTCGCCGAACGCACCAGCGAACTGATGAAGTTCTCCGCGCTGCATCGGGCGATTCTGGCGCATGCCGGCTTTGCCATCATCGCCACCGACTCCGCTGGCTTTGTCACGCTGTTCAATCGGGCCGCGGAAAAACTGCTGGGCTACAACGCCGACGAGGTGATCGGCCGCCGCAAGGCCGGCCAGTTCATCGAGCCCGAGGAACTGCAGCAGCGCGCGCACATGCTCTCCGAGCAGACCGGCGCGCCGGTGGCGCACACCCTGGAGGCGATCGCCGCGCTGACCAGCCTGGGCCGCAGCGACACCAGCGAATGGACCTACGTCAGCCATGAAGGCCGCCGCCTGCCGGTGCTGCTGACCCTGAGCACGCTGCGCGACGACAACGACCAGGTGATCGGCTACCTGGGCATGGCGGTGGATCTGACCGAACAGAAACTGCACGAGAAACAACTGCGCCTGGCGATGGACGCGGCCAAGAGCGCCAACCAGTCCAAGTCCGATTTCCTGGCCAACATGAGCCATGAGATCCGCACGCCGATGAACGCGATCCTGGGCATGCTGTACCTGCTGCAGCGCAGCGAACTGCCCGCTGCGGCGCAGGACATGGTGACCAAGATCGATCGCTCCGCGCGTTCGTTGCTGGAAATCATCAACGACATCCTGGACTTCTCCAAGATCGAGGCCGGGCGCATCGACCTGGAACGCGCACCGTTCGACCTCAATCAACTGTTTGACAACATCGCCGACCTGATGCGTTCCTCGCTCAGCACCAAACCGGTGGAAATGATCGTCGAACCGCTGCCGCGCGACTGCCGCTGGTTGCTCGGCGATGCGCTGCGCATCAACCAGGTGCTGGTCAACCTGGTCGGCAACGCGATCAAGTTCACCGAGCAGGGCGAAGTGGTGCTGTCGGTACGGCGCTTCCCCAGCGGCGATCCGAACAAGTTCAAGCTGTTGTTCTCGGTGCGCGACACCGGCATCGGCATCTCCAAGGAAAAGCAGAGCCTGATCTTCTCGCCGTTCCTGCAGGCCGACACCTCCACCAGCCGGCGTTACGGCGGCAGCGGCCTGGGCCTGACCATCAGCCGGCGCCTGATCGAGTTGATGGGCGGCGAGCTGGAAGTGGAAAGCGTGCCCGGCCGCGGCAGCGAGTTCTATTTCGTGATCACGCTGGAAAAAGCGGCCCCGCCGCCGGCCCAGCGCGAGCTGCCCGCGCTGCCGCCCGAAGCGATGCCGCGCGTTTTGATCGCCGACGACCACGATGCCGCGCTCAACAACCTGGTGCGCATCGCCACCGAACTCGGCTGGCGCGTGGATGCGGTCGCCAGCGGCCAGGCCGCCTTGCAGGCGATCGAACAGGCCAGCGAGCCCTACGACATCTTCCTGCTCGACTGGCGCATGCCCGATATCGACGGGGTGGCGATCGCGCGGCAGATCCGCGCGCGCGCCGTGCCCGGCCCGCATCCGGTGATCGTCATGGTCACCGCGTACGAGCGCCGCCTGCTTGAACAGCACCCGGAGCAACAGGATCTGGATGCGGTCATGACCAAGCCGGTCACCAGTGCGGCGCTGCACCGGCTGATGGAGCAACTGGTCGACGCACGCCCCGGCGCGCGGCCGGTGACGCCCACCTTCGTGGCGCGCCGCCTCGAAGGTGCGCATCTGCTGCTGGTGGACGACAGCGAGATCAACTGCGAAGTGGCCCAGCGCATTCTCGAAGGCGAAGGCGCCATGGTCACGGTCGCCCACGATGGCGAGCAGGCCGTCAACACGCTCAAGCGCGCCCCGGAGCTGTTCCAGCTGGTGTTGATGGACGTGCAGATGCCGGTGGTCGATGGCTACGAAGCCACGCGGCGGCTGCGGCAGATCCCGGCGCTGGCCAGCCTGCCGGTGATCGCGCTGACCGCCGGCGCCTTTCGCCCGCAACAGGAGAAGGCGCTGGAAGCCGGCATGAACGGTTTCATCGCCAAGCCCTTCAATGTGGAGGAACTGGTCACCGCCATCCGCCATTTCCTGCAGCCGGGCGTGCGGCGCATCCCCTCGCTGCCGCACGAAGCCGACGTCCCTGCCGGCCCCGAATGGGAACATGCCGACCCGGAGGTGCTGGATGCAGCACGTGCGCGCAGCCTGTGGCGCGAGCGCGAGCCGTACGAGCGCTATCTGCTCAAACTGCTGCGCGACAACCCCGACCCGGCCGAGACTGCAGCCGAGCATCTGCGCCGCAATGAGCTGCCGGCGATCGGCGCGCTGGCGCACAAGCTGCGTGGCGCAGCCGGGTCGCTGGCCTTGCCGGCCCTGGCCGGTGCCGCCAGCGATCTGGAGACCCGCATCGAGGAAGGCCACGACATCACCTCGGCGCTGATCGCGCTCAAGGACACCATGCAGCGCACCACCGCCGCGATCCATGCCTTCCTGCAACACGCCAGCAGCGCCGAGGCGGCAAGTGACGATGCGGTCGCGCTGGACGCAGACAGCGTGCAGATCCTGGAAGCGGCCCTGGGCAGCGACGATGCCGACAGGATCGACCACGCGCTGCTGATCTGCGCGCCGCGCCTGCCGCGCACCCTGCAGGAAGGACTGCAGCGTGCGGTGGATGATTTCGACTTCCGTCGCGCCGAGGCCACGTTGCGCGACTGGCAAGCCACTCACCTGCACTGACCGGTCGCCACGCAGGTCGCAAGGAGTCTTCATGGCGCATCGTCCCCTGCTGTGTGTCGACGACGAATCCAGCAACCTGGCCACCCTGCGCCAGTTGCTGCGCGACGATTTCCCGCTGGTGTTCGCCAAGTCCGGCCGCGAAGCGCTAGAGGCGGTGCTTCGCCACACGCCGTCGTTGATCCTGCTGGATGTCGAGCTGCCCGACATGGACGGCTATGCGGTGGCGCGCACGCTCAAGCAGCAACCGGCCAGCGCGGCCATCCCGATCCTGTTCGTGACCTCGCGCAACAGCGAGCACGACGAGCGCACAGGCCTGGAAGCGGGCGCGGCCGACTACGTCAGCAAGCCCTACTCGCCCGCCCTGCTCAAGGTCCGCATCGCCACCCAGTTGAAGCTGGCCGAAAACGCGCGGCTGGCCCAGCAGTACCGCGATGCGATCCATCTGCTCGGCACCGCCGGGCAGGGCCAGGATGCCGACACCGGCGCACATATCTGGCGCATGGCCGCCTATGCGCGGGTGCTGGCCGAAAAGATCGGCTGGCCGGCGCAACGGGCGCAGTTGCTGCAGGATGCCGCGCCCCTGCACGACGCCGGCAAGATTGCGGCACCCGGCGGCCTACTGCACCCGTCCGATACGCTGGACGAACACGAACGCTCGGTGGTGCGCCAGCATCCGCAGGTCGGCCACGCCCTGCTGCGACACGGTCGCGGGCCGGTGTTTCAGCTGGCTGCGGAGATTGCCCTGCATCACCACGAATGCTGGGACGGCAGCGGCTATCCCACGGGCCTGGTCGGCGATGCCATTCCCGAATCGGCGCGCATCGTGGCGGTGGCCGATGTGTTCGATGCGCTGTGCGGCCGGCGCGCCTACAAGGCGCCATGGACGGTGGACGACGCCATGCGCAAGCTCGACAGCATGGCCGGCAAGCAACTGGAGCCGCGCCTGGTGCAGCATTTTCGCGAGGCATTGCCGCAGATCCTGCAGATCATGGATGCCTGGGATAGCGCGGCGCCGGGGACCTGAAGAGCCGGGAATCGGGAATCGGGATTGGGGATTGGGGAATCGGGAATCGAAGAGCGGGGAGCGCGGGACGGGCTGATCAGTTTCTGGGCCGATCGGGTGAGTTGGCACGAGGCATTCGCACCCGTCTTGCGGGCTGTACGGCTCTCTCAGGTGGGCTGGTGGTGTTATCGGCCCTGTGATGCGTACGCAGTGTTGCCTGGCTTGTGCTTGAACACCGCTCCGCACGGGCGGACAATAGCCATGTTGCGCCGCACAACACCGTGCGACGCGGGCCGGTCTGATCGCCATCTGCGCGCCACCGATGCGGCCCCGCAACCGAGAGTCCGATGTCCTCCAGCGTGTCCGAGGCCGGCGTCACGCCGCCGCGTTATCCCGATTACCGCATCATCTCGCTGATCCTGGCCTGCGCCATCTTCATGGAGCAGATGGATGCCACTGTGCTGGCGACCGCGCTGCCGACCCTGGCGCGCGATTTCGGCGTTGCCGCGCCGGCGATGAGCATCGCCATGACCAGCTACCTGCTGGCGCTGGCGGTGCTGATCCCGGCCAGCGGCGCGATCGCCGACCGCTTCGGCCTGCGCCGGGTGTTCGGCGCATCGATCTGGGTGTTCGTCGGCGGCTCGATCCTGTGTTCGCTGGCCGACAGCCTGCCCACCATGGTCGCCGCGCGCGTACTGCAAGGCGCCGGTGGCGCGATGATGGCCCCGCTCGGCCGGCTGATCCTGCTGCGCACGGTGGAGCGCCGTCACCTGGTGTCGGCCATGGCCTGGACGCTGGTGCCGGCCTTTATCGGCCCGATGCTCGGCCCGCCGCTGGGTGGATTTTTCGTCTCGTATCTGGACTGGCGCTGGATCTTCTACATCAACGTGCCGATCGGCATTGCCGGCTTTTTGCTGGTGCGCCGTTTCATCCCGGAAATTCCCACCGACACCACACCGGCACGTTTCGACCTGCGCGGTTTCGTGCTGTGCGGCACCGCGTTGGGCTGCCTGTTGTTCGGCCTGGAAATGGTCAGCCAGCAGGACGGCATCGGTACCGCGAGCTGGCTGCTGGCCATCGGCGGCAGCGCTGCGCTGGGGTATCTGTGGCATGCACGCCACCACCCCGCTCCGCTGCTGGACCTGAGCCTGCTGCGGATCGATTCGTTCCGCTTGTCGGTGATCGGCGGTGCGCTGATGCGCATCACCCAGGGCGCGCATCCATTCCTGCTGCCGCTGCTGTTCCAGATCGGCTTCGGCATGAGTGCTGCACACAGCGGGCGCCTGATCCTGGCCACCGCGCTCGGCGCACTGCTGATGCGCAGCATCACCCCGCAGTTACTGCGCCGCTTCGGCTATCGCAACAGCCTGATCGGCAACGGTGTGCTCGCCAGCCTGGGCTACATGGTGTGTGCGTTGTTCCGGCCCGACTGGCCGCCGGCGCTGATGTTCGGCCTGCTGCTGTGCTGCGGCGCCTTCATGTCGTTCCAGTTCGCCGCCTACAACACCATCGCCTATGAAAACGTGCCCGCATCGCGCATGAGCCGCGCCAGCAGCCTGTACACCACCTTGCAGCAACTGATGCTCTCGGTCGGCGTATGCGCCGGCGCAATGATCCTCAAGCTGGCGATGCTGGCCGGCGATCACACCCAGCCTGCGCAACGGGATTTTTCGCTGGCGTTCTGCGTGGTCAGCCTGATTTCGCTCAGCGCCACCTGGTGGCATGTGCGTTTCGACAAGGATGCCGGGCAGGAAATGAGCGGGCACCGGGCTTCGAGCGGCTGACCGCAAGGCTGCGCAGCCGGAGCAGCTACACAGCCGTGACTGGAATCGGCGTGCACCGCCCCGGCAACTGTGGTTTCCATGCGACATCCTCATCCAGTTGCCAACTGCTCGCACTGCTTGGTTGACCAGTCTTGCAACGTGTCATGTCCGCCAACTCGCATGACAGCACCCCACAGGTGCCGCCATGCCTGCCATCATCGCGCCTTGTCGTTTTGCCGCGACGCGGCCTCGGCACGCGTCACCAGCAGGAACGCCAGCGGAAAGCTGATCTCGATCGCGACTGCCGCGAAGATGCCGGCGTTGACATGCCCGGCCACCCACTCCGCCACGCCCAGCACTGCCAACAACAGGCACGCGGTGACAAAGCCCGCAACCACGGCACGGCGCCCTGGCGACGGTGGCGCCGTTCGCACCAGCAGCAGCATGACGCCGATGGCCGCATACAGCGGTGCGGCGCGTCGGCCGAGCACGCCCAGCGCGTCGCTGTCGAAGGCCACGCCCCAATTGGCCAGCATGGCCGCAGGCGCCAGCAGCCAGGCAGCGCCCAACGCGAAGAACGACAACGCCGACAGCGTGGCCAGGTAGCGAAATGCGCGCGATGCAGTCGGCGCGCTCATGCGTTCACCTCCACGACCGTGCACCCCTGCACCTTCCGCGCGTTGCCGCCAAAGTGGGGCTGATGCAATCCCCGGCCGCTGGTCAGCACCCGGTCTGCAACCGCACTGCCGGCATCGCGGGACGCTTCGACCACACCGGCAAGATCGACGCCAGGAATCAGCGGAAGATGGCGAATGATCGGGCCACCTCTGCTCACCGCCACCGCCATCGCGTGGTGGTCGTTGCCGGTCGAATTCTCGACAGCAACCCTCACCTCGCCCGGCATCAACGCGTCTTCGTTGAACCGGACCAGCCTGGTAACCACCGGCTCGCTGGTCTGAACGCTAAGCACTGCATTGAAGGTCATTGCCTTCTCCTGTTGGGGTCAAGACCGCGCGCGACCGCGTCACCACCGACGCATCGGTAACGGCATGCGCACTGCAGTCGCTGCGGCTCGTTTGTGCAGCGGTGCAACCTAGCGCGGCGCAGCTGAAACCTGTTGCGCTCACCGCCAGGGCCGGCACTTGCAGTGGTTTGTCGGCCGGGCTTATCCGGCGTGGGATGGCGTCGTCGTCTCGGACGGCGTCTTCGCATCGAGCTGCAGGTTCTTGCGAATCAGCGCCTGGAACACGCCCGCCGGCGCAAACCGCCGCAGGAACTGCAGCTGTCCGGCGATCTTGCCCGCGGTGTAGCGCACCTTGGGCTGCTGCGCGCGCGCCGCCTTCACCACCACGTCGGCGACGACGGAGGGCTCGTCCGCGCTTGCCATTGCCTGCGCCACCACCTGGCCGACCTGGGTGCGCACCTGACGGTAGTTTTCCAGCGGCGCATCCGGGGCGAGAGTGTTCGCCTCGAACTGGGTTTTGGTGTAGGCCGGCTCGATTACCGTGACCCGGATTCCGTAGCTGCGCAGCTCGTGGTCCACCGCTTCGGAGTAACCCTCCACCGCGTGCTTGCTGGCCGCGTACAGCGCCGCATACGGCGTGGGCACCAGCCCGATGATCGAGCCGATGTTGATGATGCGGCCACTGCCCTGGCGGCGCATCTGCGGCACCACTGCGCGCGTCATGCGCACGACACCGAGGAAGTTGGTGTCGAGGATGGCCTTGGCCTGCTCGATCGAGCTTTCCTCCGCAGCGGCGGGAGACACACCGAAACCGGCGTTATTGACCAGCAGGTCGATGCGCCCTTCCCGTCGCAGCAGCTCCTGGATCGCGGCGTCGACCGATTCGTCGCTGGTCACATCCAGCGCCAGCAGCGTAAAGGCGCGCTGCCCGGACTGCGCGCCGCGACGGCTGGTGCCGTACACCGTATAACCGGCGGCAGCCAGCGCGTTGGCAGTTGCTTCGCCGATGCCGGAGGAGGCGCCGGTCACCAGCGCAACAGGGGGTTTGCTTGTCATTGGATTTCCTTGAGTGCAGTGAGTGACAGGGCGGCAGTCGGTTGACGATCACGCCGCGACTGGAATGCGATGGCTTGGCTAAAAACGCAGTCCTACCGGTGAAACCTCGGCCACGTGTGTGGCGGATGCACGCCTGTCGGTTAGTTGGATGCCTGCAACGACGACAGGATCTGGTCGCGACACACCGCGATGATTTCGTCGGCCAGTGGCGAATCGTTCGGGCACGACCGCGACAGCACGATGGCGCCGATGGCGTGCGCCATCATGTCCAGGTTGCTGGCGCGCTCCGCTGCTGCCTCGGCGGTGCCGGGCGCAGCGCCGCTGCGGTCGAGCGAGGCCAACAGGTTTTCGACCCCGGTGGCGAACGCCTCGCGCACTTCCTCCGGCTGGCGCGCGGCATCGGCGCCCAGCGCAGCCATCGTGCAGCCGGTGGCAAGGCTGTCGCGATGTCCGCGCGACAGATAGAAGTTCACGAAATCTGCCTTGTCCACGTGCTCGGTCTGCGCGGCGATGCTGGCCAGCCCGCAGGCCGCCGATTCAGCCATCAGATCTGCCTTGGAGCGGAACTGCTTGTAGAAGCCGCCGTGGGTGAACCCTGCAGCGGCCATCAGATCGGCGATGCCGATCCCTTCGTAACCGCGCTCGCGAAACAGCACCGAGGCGGTCTCGACGACGTGCGCCCGGTTTGCCTGCGCCTGTGCCTTGGTCACTTTCATCGTTGGGACACTCCGTGCTTGTGCGGGACTGGTGAGAGCGGCAGCTTACTTTGATGTCATTCGTCATCAAAGTATTGACACTTTAGATTTTGATCGTAATCTTTGTCAACCACTGATTCCGAGCACCGCCAATGACCCACCCTTCGCTGTTCGAACCCTATGCACTGGGCGCGCTGACCCTGACCAACCGCATCGTGATGGCCCCGCTGACCCGCAACCGTGCGGGCGCCGGCCTGGTGCCGAGCGCACTGGCGGCCACCTATTACGCCCAGCGCGCCTCGGCCGGCCTGCTGATCACCGAGGCCACCCAGATCTCGCCCCAGGCTCAGGGCTATCAGGACACCCCTGGCCTGTACACGCCCGAGCAGATCGCCGGCTGGCGTGCAGTCACCGACGCCGTGCATGCCAAGGGCGGGCGCATCTTCGTGCAGCTGTGGCATGTGGGCCGGGTGTCGCATGTCGACCTGCAACCGGGCGGCGCCGCACCGGTTGCGCCGTCGGCGATCCGCGCGGCGACCAAGGTGTTTGTCAACAACGGCTTTGCCGATGTCTCCGAACCACGCGCGCTTGCGCTGCACGAACTGCCGGGCATCGTCGACGACTTCCGCCAGGCAGCGGCCAATGCGATTGCCGCCGGCTTCGATGGTGTCGAAATCCACGGCGCCAACGGCTACCTGCTGGAGCAGTTCATCAAGGACGGCGCCAACCAGCGTACCGATGCCTACGGCGGCTCGATCGAAAACCGCGCACGCCTGTTGCTGGAGGTGGTCGCTGCAGTGAACAAGCAGATCGGCGCCGATCGCACCGGCGTGCGCATCTCGCCGGTGTCGCCGGCAAGCGGCATTTCCGGCAGCGATCCGCAGCCGCAATACGACTACATCGCCGAGCAGCTCGATGCGCTGGGCATCGTGTACCTGCACGTGGTCGAAGGTGCGACCGGTGGCCCGCGCGACGCGGCCCCGTTCGACTATGCCGCGCTGCGCAGCAAGTTCACCCGTACCTATCTGGCCAACAACGGCTACGACCTGGAACTGGCCAACGCCCAGTTGCGCGCAGGCAACGTCGACCTGGTGGCCTTCGGCCGCCCGTTCATCAGCAACCCCGATCTTGTCGAACGTCTGCACACCGGCGCAGCGCTGGCGCCGTTGAATCCGGCCACGCTCTACGGCGGTGGCGCCGAAGGCTATATCGACTACCCGTCCCTCGCCGGCTGAGGCTGTCTCGCCTGGCGTCCTTCATCCACTCTCATCAAGGAATCCTGCATGTCCACGCTTCCCGCTGTCCTCATCACCGGCGCCTCAACCGGCATCGGCGCCGTCTACGCCGAGCGCTTCGCGCAACGCGGCCATGACCTGGTACTGGTCGCACGCGACAAGGCCCGCCTGGATGCGCTGGCTGCGCGTCTGCGCGATGCACATGGCGTCAGCGTCGATGTGCTGCAGGCCGACCTGACCCAGGCCGCCGATCTGGCCGCGGTGGAAACCCGCCTGCGCGAGGATGCGCAGATCGGCATCCTGATCAACAACGCAGGCATGGCGCAGTCCGGCGGCATCCTGCAGCAGGACGCCGCGGCGGTCGACCGCCTGATCGCGCTCAATGTCACCGCGTTGACGCGCCTGTCCGCCGCCGTTGCGCCGCGCTTTGCACAGTCCGGCAGCGGCGCGATCGTCAACCTCGGCTCGGTGGTGGGTTTCGCTCCGGAATTCGGCATGAGCGTCTATGGCGCCACCAAGGCCTTCGTGCTGTTCCTGTCGCAGGGGCTGCACCTGGAGCTGGGCGCCAAGGGCGTCTATGTGCAGGCCGTGCTGCCGGCCGGCACGCGCACCGAGATCTGGGGACGCGCCGGTATCGACGTCAACACGCTCAGCGACCTGATGGACGTAGGCGAACTGGTCGACGCCGCGCTGGTCGGCTTCGATCGCCGCGAGCTGGTCACCATTCCGCCGTTGCACGTGGCCGAACGTTGGGACGCACTGGATGGCGCGCGCCAGGGCTTGCTGTCGGACATCCGGCAGGCGAACGCCGCCGAGCGTTATCAGCCGGCAGCCTGACCGGCCGAACGACGCTGCTGCCCCGCAGCGCTCGCCACGGTGAGCGCTGCGGACCTGCATGGAGACGGCACGCAGCCGCACGCGTGCACGGGTTCGATGGATTCACATGGGCGCATGTGGCGATCAGGCGGCAGGCATCGCTCTGCCAGCGCAGGGATGAAGGCGGCCGGGGCCCGCGTCCCACCCGGCCACCCATCCCTACAACCACGGCATTGGACTGGAACCAGATGAAAGCACTCACCTTCAAACGCTACGGCAAGGCTCCCGGCATCGGCTTCAGCGAGCTGGCCCGCCCGACGCTGCAGCCCGACGAACTGCTGGTCGAGGTGCATGCCGCGGGCGTGAACCCGATCGACAACATGATTCCCACCGGCATCTTCAAACCCGTAGTGAAATTCGAGCTGCCCGCCACGCTGGGCAGCGACGTGGCCGGAATCGTCATCGAGGTCGGCAGCCGCGTCACCCGCTTCAAGCCGGGCGATGCGATCTTCGCCAGCGTGTTCGATCTTGGCCGCGGCACCATCGCCGAGTATGTCGCGGTGCCGGAAAGCGCCGCAGCGTTGAAGCCGGCCAATCTGGAGTTCGTGCAGGCGGCATCGCTGCCGATGGTCGCACTCACGTCCTGGCAGGCCCTGAAGGAACGTGCCGGCCTGCAGCCCGGCCAGAAGGTGTTCATTCCCGCCGGCTCCGGCGGCATCGGCACCATCGCGATCCAGTTGGCAAAACACCTCGGCGCCACTGTCGGCACCACCACCAGCACCGGCAATGTCGCGCTGGTGAACAGCCTTGGCGCAGACGAGGTGGTCGATTACAGGCAACAGGACTTCGAGACCGTGCTGCGCGGCTACGACATCGCGCTGGGCACGATGCGGGGCGATACGATCGAAAAATCGCTCGCCATCCTCAAGCCCGGCGGCAGGATCGTGTCGCTGGTGGGGCCGCTGGACGCAGCCTTTGCCCGCGCACGCCGGTTGAATGTCGTGCTGCAATTCGTCTTTGCCATGATGAGCCGCAAGATCATCCGCCTGGCGAACAAGCACAACGTCGCCTACGGCTTCCTGTTCGTGCGTCCCGATGGCGCGCAACTGGCGAAGATCGGCGAACTGCTCGAAGCCGAACGCATCCGCCCGGTCATCGACAAGGTGTTTGGCTTCGACCAGGCAAAGCAGGCGCTGGAATATCTAGCCCAGGGCCGCGCCAAGGGCAAGGTGGTCGTCAAGATCAGATAAGGCAGTGAACTGGTCACGGCAATCGGTGCAGACCCACGCATGCGAAAGGTCGCCCCGACGGCGAATGCCACTCAGTCACTGATGACCACACTATCGCGGCATTCGTGCGCAGGTCGCCATCGATGAGCGCCACCTGCGCTGTATCACTCAATCGCTAAACCTTGAGCGCAATTCGGCCCAGCGCATCCGGGTCTCCCGCCAACAACGCTGCTCGCAGCCAGGATGCAGGAAGTCCGACGCCGTTCGATGACCGACGTTCGCACTGCACCTTACGATGCAGCTGCAAGACGTTCCTGCAACGCATGCAGCGATTCTTTTCCCGATACAGCCAGCGCACGCGACGCGTAGAGCAGGCGATCGGTGAGCTCGCCACCCAGGCCAGGTTGACCCGCCTCGCGGGCCGCCTCACCGGCGTGCAGCATCTCCAACACGCCCTGCAGCCCGAGCAAGCAGTGATCGATATGTGCGCATTTGAGAGCCAGGCCAAATTGCATCGGCAGATCGGACCAATGCAGGCCGTTGGTGGCTTCCGCACCACGTGACTCGGACAGGCGACGGAAGAACACGTCCTCACGCGCATCACCATGATCGGCCACGGTATGGGCGGTCGGCTGCGAGGCGGTTGCGGTAGTGGCCGAATGGGCAGGATTGGTGCGCGGCATGAGGATCTCCTTGGATAGTGGAGAGCACCGCCATCGTTGACCGGCGCTCGTGCGCCTTGGATTTCGGGCTTCCACACCCGTCTGCAGGATCTACTGCAGCTAAGCGATACTCATCGGACTATTCGAGAGTGTCAAGAAGCCTGGGATTGTTCACCTACTCGCGTGCGTTGTCTGACATGCCTCTGGCATGCAGACAGGCTCACAGAAAGGCAGCGCGCGTGTCGTAGCTGGCCGGATGTGGACCACGCGATTGGCCGACACCCGGACGACGCATTGGGCTCGCGATCGTACGGAGCAATTCCGCACGTAAATAAGGCGACCCTTGGGCCGCCTTGTGCATGGGCAGACACTACGTAGCTGCATCAGCTCAGCCTAGGTGATGACGAGCACCTGCTCCGCCATCACCTCGCTGCACACTATTACATCCCGTGCGCTGCCAACTGGCCCAACCGCTGCACCGCCACCGACACGGTCGGGTAGTCCAGCGTCTTCTGCTCGGCCACATCGGCCAGCATCGCCAGGGTGAAGCGCAGGCTGGAATCGTCGCGTGCCAGCCAGTTGGCCACCTTGTCCTCGGCACTGCTGCCGGGCATGGTCAGCACCTGCGCCACCAGTGCACGCTGATGCGCGGCCAGTTCATCGCGCAGCACACCACGTGCCACTGCATGCCAGCGGCCGTTGACCTCCAGCGCGTCGATCTGCTCGAACAACCATGGAAGGCGCAGCGCTTCGCCCAGGCGGAAATGCACCTTGGACACGTCCACCGGCTTGAGCTTGCGGGTGCGCGCGGTTTCGATGATGTCGAAGGCCGGTTCCAGGTAACGCAACTCGCACAGCTGTTGCGCCAGTTGCGGCGGCAGGCCCTTGTCCTGCCATTCCTGCACGCTGGCTTCGTACTGCGGGCGCTGCGCATCCGACAGCACGCCGGAAGCGATACGGATGTCGTTGAACGGGCCGTGGTAACGCTCCACCGCCGCGGTGATGCCCGGCATCTGGCCCGGACGCAGCAGCAGCCAACGCACGAACGAGCGTTGCAGGCGCCAGATCACTTCCAGTGCATCGATCTGCACCGACTCGGGCACCTTGCCGTCCAGCGCGTCGATCTGCGTCCACAGCGCGCGTGCATCCAGCGTCTCGCGGCTGATGGTATAGGCCTTGGCGACCTCGGCGATGCTGCGGCCGGTGTCTTCCTGCATGCGCATCAGGAAGGTGGCGCCCATGCGGTTGATGGTGGTGTTGGTCACCGCGGTGGCGATGATCTCGCGCTTGAGGCGGTGACGCTCCATCGCATCGGCGTACTTCTTCTGCAGCGGCTGCGGGAAGTAGCGCTGCAGTTCCTTGGACAGATACGGGTCTTCGGGGATATCCGATTCCAGCAGCTGCTGGAACGCCACCAGCTTGGAGTACGACAGCAGCACCGACAGCTCCGGGCGCGACAAGCCCTGCCCGCGTGCCTTGCGTGCGGACAGTTCGGCATCGGAGGGCAGGAACTCGATCTGGCGATCGAGCAGGCCCTGCAGTTCCAGCGTGCGGATGAAGTGCTGCTTGGAGCCCAGGCGCTTGACGCTCATCCGCTCCATCAGGCTGATCGCCTGGTTCTGGCGGTAGTTGTCCCACAACACCAGGTCGGCCACTTCGTCGGTCATCGACGCGAGCAATGTGTTGCGCGCGTCGTAGGTGAGCTTCTTGGCCTGCACCATGTCGTTGAGCAGGATCTTGATGTTCACCTCGTGGTCGGAGGTGTCCACGCCGGCCGAGTTGTCGATGAAGTCGGTGTTGAGCAGCACCCCGGCCTGCGCGGCCTCGATGCGGCCGAGCTGGGTTAGGCCGAGGTTACCGCCCTCGCCCACCACCTTGCAGCGCAATTCGCCGCCATTGACGCGCAGGCCGTTGTTGGCGCGGTCGCCCACATCGGCGTGCGACTCGCTGGACGCCTTGACGTAGGTGCCGATGCCGCCATTCCAGAACAAATCCACCGGCGCCTTGAGGATGGCGTTCATCAGCTCGTTGGGCGAGAGCTGCTTGACGCTGGAGTCCAAGCCCAGCACCTCGCGTACCGGCGCGCTGATGTCGATGGATTTGAGCGTGCGCGGATAGATGCCGCCACCGGCGCTGATCAGTTTGGCCTCGTAGTCGGCCCAGCTGGAACGCGGCAGCTTGAACAGGCGCTCGCGCTCGGCGAACGAAGCGGCGGCATCCGGATTGGGGTCCAGGAAGATATGCCGGTGATCGAACGCGGCCAGCAGGCGGATATGCCTTGAGAGCAGCATGCCGTTGCCGAACACGTCGCCGGACATGTCGCCGATGCCGACCACGCTGAAATCCTGGCTCTGGCAATCGCGCCCCATCGCGCGGAAGTGGCGCTTGACCGACTCCCACGCACCACGCGCGGTGATGCCCATGCCCTTGTGGTCGTAGCCGACCGACCCGCCGGAAGCGAATGCATCGCCCAGCCAGAAGCCGTGGTCCAGCGCCAGCCCGTTGGCGATGTCGGAGAACGTGGCGGTGCCCTTGTCGGCCGCGACCACCAGGTACGGGTCGTCCAGGTCATGGCGCACCACCTGCGGCGGCGGCACGATCTTGCCGCCGACGATGTTGTCGGTGATGTCGAGCAGGCTCTGGATGAACAGCTTGTAGCAGGCGATGCCTTCGGCCTGGATCGCGTCACGGTCGCCGCCCACCGGCGAGCGCTTGACGTAGAAACCGCCCTTGGCGCCGACCGGCACGATGACGGTGTTCTTGACCATCTGCGCCTTGACCAGGCCCAGCACCTCGGTGCGGAAATCCTCGCGCCGGTCCGACCAGCGCAGGCCGCCACGCGCCACCGCGCCAAAGCGCAGGTGCACGCCTTCCACCCGTGGGCTGTAGACGAAGATTTCGCGGTACGGACGCGGCTTGGGCAGGTCCGGCACGATCGAAGAATCCAGCTTGAAGCTGATGCAGTGCCCGTGCTTGCCGCTCTTGTCGGTCTGGTAGTAGTTGGTGCGCAGCGTCGCGTCGATCACGCCGATGAAGCTGCGCAGGATGCGGTCCTCGTCCAGGCTGGAAACGCGGTCCATCAGCTTCAGCAGCGTGGCGCGCGCAGCCTCCTGCTGCGCATCGCGGTCGCTGCCGCGCGCCTGCAGCACCGGCTCCAGCGCCTTGAGCGTGGCCTCGTCGCCAGCTGCCAGCACCGACAGTTCCTCGCGCAGGCGTTCCTGCCCGGCAACGATCTGCGCCTTGGTCTCGCTGCCGGTGGCCGGATCGAAGCGCGCCTCGAACAGTTCCACCAGCAGGCGCGCCAGCAACGGGTAGCGGGTGAACGTCGCCTCGACGTAGGCCTGCGAGAACGGCACCGCGGTCTGCAGCAGATACTTGCAATAGCCGCGCAGCAGCGCGACCTGGCGCCAGTGCAGGCCCGCCGCCAGGATCAGGCGGTTGAAGCCGTCGTTCTCGGCATCGCCATTCCAGATCCGTTCGAAGGCTTCGCCGAAACCGGCGTCGGCATTGGCTGCATTGATCTTGCCGGAGGTCGATTCGACCTCGAAATCCTGGATGTAGACCGGTGTCTCGCCGACCTGCAGCCGGTATGGCCGCTCGGAGATCACGCGCAGGCCCAGGTTCTCCATCATCGGCATCGCATCGGACAACGGGATGTCGTCGAGCTGGCGATACAGCTTCAGGCGCAGGCCTTCGCCGGCGTCCAGCCGCACGCCGTCGTCGCGACGGATCTCCTGCAGGCTCAGATGCAGGTCATCCGGGCCTTCCAGTGCCGCCAGATGCTCGACGTCGGAGACCGCCGATTCGATCGACGAGTCTTCGATATAGCCGGCCGGCAACGCACGCCCGAAGTTGGCCGCCATGCGCAGGCCATTGACCTCGCCATGCCGCGCCACCAGCGCCTCGCGCAGGGCATCGCGCCAGTTGCGCAGCAGATGCGCCAGCCGCGATTCGAGCTCGGTGGTGTTGAATTCCAGCGCCTCGCCACTCTTGGGCCGCACGATCAGGTGCAGCTGCGCCAGCGGCGATTCGCCCAGCACCACGCTGGAATCGATGTATTCGCCGTGCAGCGCCTCCTTGAGCAAGGCTTCGATGCGCAGCCGCACATCGGTGTTGAAGCGCTCGCGCGGGATGTACACCAGCGCGGAGATGAAGCGGCTGTACTTGTCGCGGCGCAGGAACATGCGGCTGCGCACGCGCTCCTGCAGGCCGAGGATGCCGATCGCGGTGCGGTACAGCTCTTCCTCGTTGGACTGGAACAGCTCCTCGCGCGGCAGCGTCTCGAGGATGTGTCGCAACGCCTTGCCGCTGTGGCTGCTCGGGGTCAGCCCGGACTTGCTCATCACGTATTCGTGGCGCTGCCGCACCAGTGGAATTTCCCAGGGGCGGCGGTTGTAGGCGCTGGAGGTGAACAGGCCCAGGAAGCGCTGCTCGCCGACGATGCGGCCCTTGGCATCGAATTCCAGGATGCCGATGTAATCCATGTAGCCGACCCGATGCACGCGCGAGCGCGCATTGGTCTTGGTCAGGATCAGCGCGTCCTTGAGCTTGGCCGAGGTGTTCAGGCCATGCGCCGCCAGCGTGGTCACCGGGCGCGCCGGCGAGGTGTCGCGGCCGCGCATCAGGCCCAGGCCGGTTTCTTCTACCGGCGCCAGCACGTCCTGGCCGTCCTGCTTCTCCACGCGGTACTCGCGGTAGCCGAAGAAGGTGAAGTGGTCGGCGGCCGCCCAGCGCAGGAATTCCTGCGCCTCGTGGCGGCTGATGTCGTCCATCGGCAGGCGGCGGGTGGCCAGGTCATCGGCCAGCATCACCATCTTTTCGCGCATCGACGCCCAGTCGTGCACGATCGCACGCACTTCGGCCAGCACCTTGCGCACGGCCGCTTCCACCTTGGGCATGTCGTCGGCAGGCTGGCGGTCGATCTCCAGCACCATCAGCGATTCGCTCTTGCCCTCGCCCACCGCGGTCAGCTTGCCGGCCTTGTCGCGCGCGATGCGCAGCACCGGGTGGCCAAGCACGTGCACGCCGATGCCCAGGTCCGACAGCGTCATGCTCACCGAGTCCACCAGGAACGGCATGTCGTCGTTGACGATCTGCAGCAGCGTGTGCGGCGACTCGTAGCCGTGGCTCTTCAGGGTCGGGTTGAACACCCGCACATTGACCGTGCCGGCCTTGCGCGTGCGCGCAAACTCCAGCATGTCGGCCGCCAGGGCCGCCCACTGTTCGGGTGGGTGGTTGGGGAACTCGTCCTCTTCCATGCGCCGGTAGAAGTCGGCTGCAAACAGCTGCACCTCGGACTGGCGGGCAGCCGGGTAGCGCTTGCGCAACGCGGCAAAGACCGGCTCCAGGGTGACCGCCTGCGGCGCGGTGGCAAGCACGGGGACGGCATGTTCGGCGACCGGTGTGACCGACGTCGTGGACGATTTCGAAGCAGCTTTCTTGGCTGTCATGAGAGCGCTGGGATGCTCGGTGGAAAACCTGAATTGTACCGGCGCCGGATGAAGGCGCCTTGCTGCATAGCGCAAATTCCCGGGGCCGGCGCCGGCCCCGGACGCGGCATCCAAGCGCTACCCGACTGTAATTCCTCGGGCGGCAGCCCATTGGCGGCCGCGCATCGGCCTGCCGGACCGCCACAACCGGCAAAGTCGGGCCCGACGCTTGGCGCACAAGGCGCTGTACAGACAGAATTGCGACCGTCAAGCCTGTTTAAAAACTAAACTGGACGGTATAGTCTACCGCCATGACCCCCCGTTCCCACCGTGCTTCCCGGCGCTCGGATTGCGATCGCCGCATCCATGCGGCTGTGCATACGCTGCTTGCCGAGCGTGGCATGCGGCTGAGCATGGATGCCGTGGCCGAGCGTGCCGGTTGTTCCAAGCAGACGCTCTATAGTTACTACGGTTGTAAAGAAAACCTGCTGCGCGATGTCCTTCAGGACCACGTGCATCTGGCCACGGTGCCGCTGGGCACCGCCTCCGGCGAGTTGCGCGAGGATCTGCTGGCCTTTGCGCTGGCCCATCTTGACCGCCTGAACCGGCCCGATGTGCTACAGACCTGCCGATTGGTGGAGGCCGAATCGCACCGGTTTCCCGACCAGTCACAGCAGATCTTCCAGGACGGGGTCGTCGGCATGCAGCAGCGCCTGGCGCAGCGCTTCGAACAGGCGATGCAGGCAGGCCAGCTGCGCCATGACGATCCGCACTGTATGGCCGAACTGCTGTTGAGCATGATCGTCGGTCTGGATTTCGACCGGCAACGCTTTCAGGTACCCCACCGCGCCGGCCTCCCCGCCAGGCAGCAGTGGGCGCAGTTCGCTGTCGACACGTTCCTGCGCGCCTTTGCCGCGGTCGCTGCCACGCCTTCGCTGTCCCCGCTTTCCTTTCTCACTTCAAGACCCTAACGGAGTTCCTCCTGATGATCGCCCCGCTCCGCACATTCGGCCTGGCCTGTGCCATCACCCTGGCGCTGGCTGCCTGCAGCAAGCCCGAACAACAGCAGGCGCCGCCGCCGCCGGAAGTGTCGGTGCTGGAAATGAAGCCGCAGACCCTGCCGCTGGAACGCGACCTGGTCGGCCGCCTGTCGGCATTCCGCTCGGCCGACGTGCGCGCACGCGTGGACGGCGTGGTGCTCAAGCGCCTGTACACCGAGGGCACCGACGTCAAGGAAGGCCAGCCGCTGTTCGAGATCGACCCGGCACCGCTGAAGGCCACGCTGCTGCAGGCGCAGGGCCAGCTGGCCGCCGCCGAGGCGACCTACGCCAATGCCCAGGTCGCCGCCAAGCGCGCGCGCAGCCTGGCCCCGCAGCAGTACGTGTCGCGGGCCGACATCGACAACGCCGAAGCCACCGAGCGCTCCTCCCGCGCCAACGTGCAGCAGGCACGCGGCCAGGTCGAGTCCGCCCGCATCCAGCTCGGCTTTGCCAGCGTCACCTCGCCGATCACCGGCCGCGCCGGCATCCAGCGCGTGACCGAAGGTGCGCTGGTGGGCTCGGGTGAGGCGACCCTGCTGACCACGGTCGACCAGATCGACCCGCTGTATGTGAACTTTGCGATGAGCAGCGAAGAGCTCGCCGCCCTGCGCCAGGCCCAGAGCAGCGGCAACGTGCAGCTCAGCGGCGATGGCAAGTCCACCATCAACGTGGAACTGGGCAACGGCACGCAGTACCCGCACCCCGGTACGCTGGACGTGTCGGCGGTGACGGTGGACCCGAGCACCGGTGCGGTGTCGCTGCGCGCGACCCTGCCCAACCCGGAACAGGCACTGCTGCCGGGCGCGTTCGTGACCTTCAAGGCCAGCCTGGGCCAGCGCAACAACGCCTACCTGATGCCGCAGCAGGCCGTGCAGCGCGATGCCACCGGCGCCTACGCGCTGGTGCTGGGCAAGGACGGCAAGGTGGTGCGCAAGAATCTCACCGTCGACGGCCAGCAGAAGGGTCAGTGGATCGTCACCGGTGGCGTGACCCCGGGCGATCAGGTGATCGTCGATGGCGTGCAGAAGGCCAAGGAAGGCCAGCCGGCCAAGGGCGTGCCGTGGGATCCGAACAAGCCGGCGCAGGGCGGCCAGCCGGGTGCACCGGGCGCGGCTCCCGCCGCCCAGGGTGGCAACGCACAGGCCGCACCGGCAGCCGACAAGGCCGACGCGGCGGCACCGGCCGCGCAGGAACAGTCCAAGCCAGACGCTGCGGCGCAGCCGACCGACTCCCAGTCCAAGCAGCAGTAACGGAACCCGGACATGCCTAAGTTTTTTATCGAACACCCTGTCTTTGCCTGGGTGGTGGCGATCCTGATCTCGCTTGCGGGCGTGATCTCGATCCTGAATCTGGGTATCGAGTCGTACCCCACGATCGCCCCGCCGCAGGTCACCGTCACCGCCAACTTCCCCGGCGCCAGCGCCGATACCGCCGAAAAAGCGGTGACCCAGGTCATCGAGCAGCAGCTCACCGGTATCGATCACCTGCTGTACTTCAACTCGTCCTCGGCCGCCAACGGCCGCGTGACCATCACGCTGACCTTCGAAACCGGCACCGACGCGGATATCGCCCAGGTGCAGGTGCAGAACAAGGTGTCGCTGGCCACGCCGCGTCTGCCTTCGGAAGTCACCCAGCAGGGTGTGGTGGTGGCCAAGGCCAACGCCGGCTTCCTGATGGTGGCCGCGTTGCGCTCGGACAACCCGTCGATCAACCGCGACGCGCTCAACGACATCGTCGGCTCGCGCGTGCTCGAGCAGATCTCGCGCGTGCCCGGCGTGGGCAGCACCAACCAGTTCGGCGCCGAGTATGCGATGAACATCTGGCTGAACCCGGAGAAGCTGCAGGGCTACAACCTGTCGGCGACCCAGGTGCTGACCGCGGTGCGTAACCAGAACGTGCAGTTCGCTGCCGGTTCGGTGGGCGCCGACCCGACTCCGGAAGGCATCAGCTTCACCGCCACCGTGTCGGCCGAGGGCCGCTTCAGCTCGCCGGAACAGTTCGAGAACATCATCCTGCGCACCGATAACAACGGTGCCACGGTGCGCTTGAAGGATGTCGCGCGGGTCACCGTGGGGCCGAGCAACTACGGCTTCGACACCCAGTACAACGGCAAGCCCACCGGCGCCTTCGGTATCCAGCTGCTGCCGGGCGCCAACGCCCTGAACGTGTCCGAGGCGGTCGGTGCCAAGCTCGACGAACTGCAGCCGACCTTCCCGCAGGGCGTGACCTGGTTTGCGCCGTACGAATCGACCACCTTCGTGCGCATCTCCATCGAGGAAGTGATCCACACGCTGGTGGAAGCCATCGTGCTGGTGTTCCTGGTGATGCTGCTGTTCCTGCAGAACTTCCGCGCCACCGTGATTCCCACGCTGGTGATTCCGGTCGCGTTGCTGGGCACGTTCTTCGGCATGTACATGATCGGCTTCACCATCAACCAGCTGACGCTGTTTGCGATGGTGCTGGCGATCGGCATCGTGGTCGACGACGCGATCGTGGTGATCGAGAACGTCGAACGCATCATGAGCGAGGAGCACCTGGAGCCGAAGGCGGCCACGCAGAAGGCGATGACCCAGATCACCGGCGCGGTGGTGGCCATCACCGTGGTGCTGGCGGCGGTGTTCATCCCCTCCTCGCTGCAGCCCGGCGCTTCGGGTGCGATCTACAAGCAATTCGCGCTGACTATCGCCATGTCGATGGGGTTCTCCGCGTTCCTGGCGTTGAGCTTCACCCCGGCGCTGTGCGGCGCGTTCCTCAAGTCCACCCACTCGACCAAGAAGAACTGGATCTACCGCACCTTCGACAAGTACTACGACAAGCTGGCGCATCGCTATGTCGGCGTGGTCGGCCACACCCTCAAGCGCTCGCCACCGTGGATGATCGTGTTCGTGGTGCTGGTGGTGCTGTGCGGCTTCCTGTTCACCCGCATGCCGGGCAGCTTCCTGCCGGAAGAAGACCAGGGCTTTGCGGTGGCCATCGTGCAGCTGCCGCCGGGCGCGACCAAGATCCGCACCAACGAGGCGTTCGCGCAGATGCGTGCGGTGCTGGAGAAGCAGCCGGCCGTGGAAGGCATGCTGCAGATCGCCGGCTTCAGCTTCCTGGGCTCGGGCGAAAACGTCGGCATGGGCTTCATCCGGCTCAAGCCGTGGGAAGAGCGCGACGTCACAGCCGAACAGTTGATCCAGCAGCTCAACGGTGCCTTCTACGGCATCAAGGGCGCGCAGATCTTCGTGGTCAACCTGCCCACCGTGCAGGGGCTGGGCCAGTTCGGCGGCTTCGACATGTGGCTGCAGGACCGCTCCGGCGCCGGCCAGCAAGCCCTGACCCAGGCGCGCAACATCGTGCTGGGCAAGGCGGCGGAAAGGCAGGACACCATGGTGGGCGTGCGCCCGAACGGCCTGGAAGACGCACCACAGCTGCAGCTGTCCGTGGACCGTGTGCAGGCGCAGTCGATGGGCCTGGACGTCAGCGATATCTACAGCTCGATCCAGCTGATGCTGGCGCCTGTGTACATCAACGACTACTTCTCCGAAGGCCGCATCAAGCGCGTCAACATCCGTGCCGACGACCAGTTCCGCACCGGCCCCGAGTCGCTGCGCAGCTTCTTCAGCCCCAGTGCGACAGCAGTCGGTGCCGATGGGCAGCCGGGAATGATTCCGCTGAGCAATGTGGTCAAGGCCGATTGGACCTTCGCCTCGCCGGCGTTGAACCGCTACAACGGCTATTCGGCGGTGAACATCGTCGGCAATCCTGCGCCGGGTGGCAGCTCCGGCCAGGCGATGACCGCGATGGAAGAGATCGTCAACAACGATCTGCCGCCGGGCTTCGGCTTCGACTGGAGCGGCATGTCGTACCAGGAAATCATCGCCGGTAATGCGGCCACGCTGTTGCTGGCGTTGTCGGTGGTGGTGGTGTTCCTGTGCCTGGCCGCCCTCTACGAGAGCTGGTCGATTCCGGTGGCGGTGCTGATGGTGGTGCCGATCGGTGTGCTGGGTGCGATCACCTTCTCGATGCTGCGTGGGCTGCCGAACGATCTGTACTTCAAGATCGGCATGATCACGGTGATCGGCCTGGCGGCGAAGAACGCGATCCTGATCGTGGAGTTCGCGGTGGAACAGCGTGCGGCAGGCAAGACGCTGCGCGAGGCGACGCTGGAAGCGGCACACCTGCGCTTCCGCCCGATCCTGATGACCTCGTTCGCTTTCATCCTGGGCGTGCTGCCGCTGGCCATCTCCACCGGTGCCGGCGCCAACTCGCGTCACTCCATCGGTACCGGCGTGATCGGCGGCATGGTGTTCGCCACCGTGCTCGGCGTGATCTTCATCCCGCTGTTCTTCGTGGTGGTGCGCCGCATGCTGGGCGACAAGCTGGACGAACAGTCCAAGGACTACCTCGCGGCACAGGGCGACGCCGGAAGCCATCGTCCGGATCGTTGATCTGGGACATCGCCTAGAACGAAAAGCCCCGGCACTGCCGGGGCTTTTTTTTGGGTTGCGCAACCGTGATATCTCGTAGGAGCGCACCCGGGCGCGACGGGCATGACCGGTAACGCCCGTCGCGCCCGGGTGCGCTCCTACGGTGGGGGGATCGGTGACATGCCGTGCTCGGGCAAGACCTGCACCATGTGCCAGCTGTTGGCCAAGCACATAGCGCGATCTGTAACAACCGCCGCGCCGTCGTAGGAGCGCACCTGGGCGCGACGAGCCTTACTGGTAACGCCTGTCGCGCCCGGGTGCGCTCCTACGGGTGCCGGGGATTGGTGACATCCGTGCTTGTGCAAGACCCGCACGGCGCGATCCGCAACAACCGCCACGGCGTTGTAGGAGCGCCCCTGGGCGCGATGGCTCTACCGGTAACGCCCGTCGCGCCCAGGTGCGCTCCTACGGTGGGGTGCGGGGGCCGGTGGAGCCGCGCACCACGCAGCGGCCGGTCATCACCATGCGGCGGATCGGCAGCTGCGGGTTGCCCAGGCGTTCCAGCAGCAGCGACATCGCTGCGCGGCCCATGTCCTCGACCGGCTGCTCGACCACGGTAATGCCGGGCTCGACCAGGTCGGTCCAGCGCTCGTTGTCGAAGCCTGCCAGGGCCAGGTCGTCTGGCAGGCGCAGACCGGCGGTGCGGGCGGCCTTGAGCGCGCCCATCAACAGCAGGCTGTTACTGGTGACAATGGCCTCGGGCCGGTCTGCACCGGCCAGCCATTGGCCGACTTCGGCAATCGCCGCTTCGGCGGTGGGCGCCACTTCGCGGTAGGCCGGCGTCAGCCCCGGCGCCGCCATCGCGGCCAGATAGCCGTTGCGGCGCTCGGTGGCGGTGGTACTGGTGCCGAACAGCCCGCCGATGCGCCGATACCCCTGCGCCTGCAGGTGCGCAACCAGCTCGCCCATGGCCGCAGCGTTGTCCAGCACCACACTGTCGTAGCGGCTGCCGGGGCCGGCGCGGTCCACCAGCACGGTCGGGTAGTCCAGCACCAGCTCGTGCATGCGCCCGACCGTGCTGCGGGTTGGCGCGAAGATCAGCCCGGTGATGCGTTCTTCCTGCATCAATTGCAGGTACAGCGCTTCGCGCTCGGGGTCTTCGTCGGTGTTACACAGGGTTACGCGCATGCCGGCACGGTAGGCCACCTCCTCCACCGCGCGGATCAGCGCGGTGAAGTACGGGTTGCGGATGTCGGCAACGATCACCCCCAGGATGCCGGACTGCTGGGAGCGCAGGCGTCGCGCCATCAGGTTGGGCCGGTAGCCGGTCTGGCGCACCGCCGCCTCGACCTTGGCCCGTACTTCCTCGCTGACCGGGCCAGTGCCCAGCGCGCGCGAGACCGTCGATTTGGAAACCCCGGCCACGCGGGCCACGTCGTTGATGCTGATACTCACTGGGACCGTTCCCGCTCCATTCGCGCACCTGCAGCCAGGTGCGGTGCCTGATCCGATGCTAACCCGAAAGCACTACACCGTTTTTGTGCAGCGCACATTGACCTGGAACGTGGGAACGTTCCCACTATACTGCCCAGCCCGTTCCCATCCCGGAGTCCGTCTTGTCCTCTCCGTCGCCAGCCGCCCCCGTCACCCCCGAACTCGTGCGTCTGCGTGCGCATGCCCGCGACAAGGACGACGCCATCGCACAGGCTGCCCAGTTGCTGGTCGCCGCCGGCTGCGTGGCGCCGGGCTACGACGCCAGCATGCGGCGCCGCGAAGGCCTGGCGAACACCTTTCTGGGCCATGGCCTGGCGATCCCGCACGGCGTTGGCGAAGACCGCCACCTGGTGCGCCGCGACGGCATCGCGGTGCTGCAGTTGCCCGAGGGCGTGGAGTGGAACCCGGGCCAGACCACCCGGCTGGTGGTCGGCATTGCCGCCCAGTCCGATACCCACATCACCTTGCTGCGCCGGCTGACCCGCCTGATCCAGGACCCGGCCCAGCTGGAAGCACTGTTCACCACCGACGACCCCGGCGTGATCGTGGCCGCCCTGACCGGCGACCGTGCGCCCGACACCAGCGCCGCACCGGCCACCGACCTGGCCGAAACCTTCGCGTGGACCATCGCCTACCCCAGCGGCCTGCACGCGCGCCCGGCCACCCGCTGGGCCGAGACCGCACGCGGTTTCTCGGCGCGCGCCCAGGTGCGCGCCGGCGACCAGGCCGCCGATGCCAAGAGCCTGGTCGGCCTGCTGCAGCTCGGCCTGCGTGCCGGCGACAGCATCACCGTCTCGGCCGAAGGCCCCGATGCCGCCGCGCTGCTCAAGCGCCTGCGCGCGGTGATGGACAGCCTGACCGCGCAGGAAAAGGCCGATGCCGAACGCGCCGCGCAACGCCGCGCCGCCCCGGTGGCCGGCTGGACGCCGCCGCAGGCGCAGCCGGCCATCGTCGGCATCGGCGCCAGCCCGGGCGTGGCGATCGGCATCGTGCACCGGCTGCGTGCGGCGCAGACCGAAGTGGCCGATCAACCGGTCGGCCTGGGCGATGGCGGCGCGCTGCTGCACGACGCGCTGACCCGCACCCGCCAGCAGCTGGCGGCGATCCAGGACGACACCCAGCGCCGGCTCGGCGCCTCAGACGCGGCGATCTTCAAGGCCCAGGCCGAGCTGCTCAACGACACCGACCTGATCACCCGCACCTGCCAGCTGATGGTCGAAGGCCACGGCGTGGCGTGGTCGTGGCATCAGGCGGTGGAACAGATCGCCTCGGGCCTGGCCGCGCTGGGCAACCCGGTGCTGGCCGGCCGCGCGGCCGACCTGCGCGATGTCGGCCGCCGCGTGCTGGCCCAGCTCGACCCGGCCGCCGCCGGCGCCGGCCTGACCGACCTGCCGGAGCAGCCTTGCATCCTGCTCGCCGGCGATCTGTCGCCGTCGGACACCGCCAACCTGGACACCGCGCGCGTGCTCGGCCTGGCCACCGCGCAAGGCGGGCCGACCTCGCATACCGCGATCCTGTCGCGCACGCTGGGCCTGCCGGCGCTGGTCGCGGCCGGCGGCCAGTTGCTGGATATCGAAGACGGCGTCACCGCCATCATCGACGGCAGCAGCGGGCGGCTGTACATCAACCCCTCCGCACTCGACCTGGATGCGGCGCGCGCGCATATCGCCGAACAACAGGCCATCCGCGAGCGCGAGGCTGCCCAGCGCGCCTTGCCCGCCGAAACCACCGACGGCCACCACATCGACATCGGCGCCAACGTCAACCTGCCCGACCAGGTCGCGATGGCACTGACCCAGGGCGCCGAAGGCGTCGGCCTGATGCGCACCGAATTCCTGTTCCTGGAAAGCGGCAGCACGCCCAGCGAAGACGAGCAGTACCAGACCTACCTGGCGATGGCGCAGGCGCTGGATGGCCGCCCGCTGATCGTGCGTGCGCTGGACATCGGCGGCGACAAGCAGGTGGCGCATCTGGAGCTGCCGCACGAGGAAAACCCGTTCCTGGGGGTGCGCGGCGCGCGCCTGCTGCTGCGCCGCCCCGACCTGCTCGAACCGCAGCTGCGGGCGCTGTACCGCGCCGCCAAGGACGGGGCGCGGCTGTCGATCATGTTCCCGATGATCACCTCGGTGCCGGAGCTGATCACCCTGCGCGCCATCTGCGCGCGCCTCCGCGGCGAACTCGACGCGCCCGAGGTGCCGATCGGCATCATGATCGAAGTGCCCGCCGCCGCCGCGCAGGCCGACGTGCTGGCGCGGCATGCAGACTTCTTCTCGATCGGCACCAACGATTTGACCCAGTACGTGCTGGCGATCGACCGCCAGAACCCGGAACTGGCCGCCGAAGCCGACAGCCTGCACCCGGCGGTGCTGCGCATGATCCGCAGCACCATCGAGGGTGCGCGCAAGCACGAGCGCTGGGTTGGCGTGTGCGGCGGCCTGGCCGGCGATCCGTTCGGCGCCAGCCTGCTGGCCGGCCTGGGTGTGCAGGAACTGTCGATGACGCCCAACGACATCCCGGCGGTCAAGGCACGCCTGCGTGGCACCGCGCTGAGTAAGCTGCAGCAGCTGGCCGAGCAGGCGCTGAACTGCGAAACCGCAGAGCAGGTGCGCGCCCTGGAAGCGCAGCGCGAGGGCCAGGCATGAACCTGCACGCCATCACGGTGACGCTGAACCCGGCGATCGACCAGACCATCCAGCTCGACAGCCTGCAACCGGGCGCGGTGCATCGCGCCAGCAGCGTGCGCAACGATGCCGGCGGCAAGGGCATCAACGTGGCCGCGTGCCTGGCCGACTGGGGCAGCCAGGTCGCCGCACTCGGCGTGCTCGGGGTCGGCAATGCCGGCGTGTTCGAGGCGCTGTTCCGCGAGCGCGGCATCACCGATCACTGCCAGCGCGTGGCCGGCGAGACCCGTACCAACCTCAAGCTGGTCGAGGCGCGCAGCAACGACACCACCGACATCAACCTGCCCGGCCTGCGCCTGGGCCAGCCGCACCTGCAGGGCGTGGCCGCCCACCTCGCCCCGCTGCTGCGGCCCGGCCTGCCGGTGGTGCTGTCGGGCAGCCTGCCGGCCGGCCTGCCGGACGACAGCTGGGCGCAGTTGCAGGCCCAGGCCGGCGCCGCCGGTGCGCGCGTGCTGCTGGACACCAGTGGCGCGCCGCTGGTGGCCGCGCTCGGCGCCGCACGCCAGGCGCTGCCCTACGCAGTCAAGCCGAACCGGCACGAACTGGAAGCCTGGACCGGCCGCCCGCTGGCCGACCGCGCCGCCCTCAGCGCCGCCGCGCACGAACTGATCGCCCGCGGCATCCAGCTGGTGGTCATTTCGATGGGCACCGAGGGCGCCCTGTTCGTGCAGCGCGACCAGCGCCTGATCGCGCGTCCGCCGCGCCTGGCGCAGGGCAGCAGCGTGGGCGCCGGTGACGCGATGGTGGCCGGCCTGGCCGCCGCGCTGCTCGACGACTCCACCGACCTGGAACAGTGCGCCCGTCTGGCGACGGCGTTCTCGGTCAGCCGGCTGGAAAGCGGCGATGCGCGCCGGCTGAACCCGCAGCAGGTACGCAAGCTCACCGGCGAGGTCGTCATCGACCAGCTCTCCTAGCAAGGCCGGCGGCGCGCCCGGTGGGAGCACCACCGCAACGCGCCCGGGTCTTGCGCAAGACACCACGTATCCCGCCGGCACTCGCCGGCGACCGAACAACGCAGGAGATTTGCATGTCCTCTTCCATCGTGGTCATCGCCGCTGGCGACCGCAGCACTGAAGCCGTCCTGGCGGCCGAAGCGCTGCGCCGCGCGGCCACCGCCGCCGGGCGCAGCGTGACGATCGAGATCCGCAGCGACCAGGGTGTGCTCGGCGCACTGCCGGGCGACCTGGCCAGCGGCGCCAGCCAGGTGCTGGTGATCGGCGACGCCGATGCCGACACCGCCCGCTTCGGCGATGCGCAGCTGCTGCGCCTGAGCCTGGGCGCGGTACTCGACGACCCGACCGCCGCAGTGCACCAGCTCGCCGCACCGGCCGCCGCGAATGCATCGGCTGCCGCAGCAAGCGCAGGCGCCGGCAGCAAGCGCATCGTCGCGATCACCTCCTGCCCCACCGGCATCGCGCACACCTTCATGGCCGCCGAGGGCCTGCAGCAGGCAGCCAAGAAGCTCGGCTACCAGATCCGCGTGGAAACCCAGGGCTCGGTGGGCGCGCAGGACGCCCTGACCGACGATGAAATCCGCGCTGCCGACCTGGTGCTGATCGCCGCCGATCGCGAGGTCGACCTGGCCCGCTTCGGCGGCAAGCGCCTGTTCAAGAGCGGCACCAAGCCGGCGATCAACGATGGCCCGGCCTTGATCCAGAAAGCGCTGGCCGAAGCTGGCGTGCACGGCGGCGCGGCGCCGGTCGCAGGCGCCGCCAAGGCCGAAAACACGGGCAACGGCCGCACCGGCGCCTACAAGCACCTGATGACCGGCGTGTCGTTCATGCTGCCCTTCGTCACCGCCGGCGGCTTGTTGATCGCGCTCGCATTCGCGCTCGGTGGCATCTATGCCGGCGACGATGCGCACCAGGGCACGCTGGCTTGGTCGCTGTTCCAGATCGGCGCCAAGGCCGGCTTCACCCTGATGGTGCCCGCGCTGGCCGGCTATATCGCCTACTCCATCGCCGACCGCCCCGGCATCGCGCCGGGCATGATCGGCGGCCTGGTCGCCGCCAACCTCAATGCCGGCTTCCTTGGCGGCATTATTGCGGGCTTCATCGCCGGCTATGGCGTGGCCGCGCTCAACCGCTACATCCGCCTGCCGCGCAACCTGGAAGGGCTCAAGCCGGTGCTGATCCTGCCGGTGCTGGGCACGCTGCTGGTCGGGCTGGCGATGATGTACGTGTTCGGCCAACCGGTGGCCGACCTGCTGGCCTGGCTCACCGCCTGGCTGCGCGGCATGCAGGGCAGCAGCGCGCTGCTGCTGGGCCTGTTGCTCGGCGGGATGATGGCCTTCGACATGGGCGGGCCGGTCAACAAGGCCGCCTACGCTTTTTCAACTGGTCTGATCGCCAGCCAGGTCTATACCCCGATGGCCGCCGCCATGGTCGCCGGCATGACCCCGCCGCTGGGCATCGCGCTGGCCACCTGGGTGTTCCGCAACCGCTTCACCGTCGAAGAGCGCGGCTCGGCCACGGCCGCCGGCGTGCTCGGGCTGGCCTTCGTCACCGAAGGTGCCATCCCGTATGCCGCACGCGACCCGCTGCGCACCATCCCGGCGCTGGTGATCGGCTCGGCCGTGGCCGGCGCGATCTCGATGACCGCCGGTGCCGAGTTGAAGGCACCGCATGGCGGCATCTTCGTGCTGCTGATCCCCAACGCGGTGACCCACCTGCTCAATTACGTGCTGGCCCTGGTGGTCGGCGTGGTGGTCACCGCGGTGGCACTGCGCCTGCTCAAGAAGCCGGTGGCCGACGTGGTCGCCTGACGGTCGGCCACCTCGCCATTGCCGCGTGCCCTCCGCGCATGCGCCACGCCTGATCGCCGCCCCACTCCACCCCTGACTGGTTTCACCGCTGCGCTGCGCACCTTCGTGCGCGGCCAGCGGCTTGCCCATCCCCCAGCTGTCGCGTTCGCCACCTCGGCCACGCCTTCCTTCGTTCGGAGTCCTGCCATGACCGTCCTCGCCCCCCGCCATGCCCGTCCCCGCCTGCTGTGCCTGTCGCTGGCACTGGCGCTGACCCCGCTCGCCCACGCGCAGGATGCCGCCGATGCCTTCAAGCTCAAGCTGGGTTACACCGGCGAAGCGGCGTCGATGATCGATGGCGGCCGCAAGAACGGCGACGCCTATGCCGGCCAGCTGATGGTGGGCACCGACGTCGACATGGACCGCCTGTTCGGCTGGGGCGGCGCCACGGTCAAGCTGTACGTCACCAACCGCCACGGCACCAACCTGGCCAATAGCAGCATCGGCAACAGCACCTCGGTGCAGGAAATCTACGGCGGCCAGGGCACGCGCCTGGCCAACTTCACCCTGCTGCAAAAACTCTTCAACGACCGCCTGGAACTGGAAGCCGGCCGCAGCGTGGCCAACATCCACTTCCTCGGCTCGGACCTGTGCCAGTACTTCCAGGGCAACTCGGCCTGCGGCAACCCCACCTTCGTGTTCCGCACCAGCAACTTCACCTACTGGCCGGTGTCCAGCTGGGCTGCGCATGCCACCGCCTGGGTCACGCCCAAGGTCTACGTGCATGTGGGCGCCTACGAGGTGAACCCGGTGCAGGCCCAGGATGGCCAGCACGGCCTGAAGTGGAGCACCGACGACACCACCGGCGTGGTGGTGCCGTACGCGGTCGGCTACAAGAACAAGGGCGGCGACGGCAGCATGGCCGCAATGTACGAACTCGGCGGCTGGCAGGACAACTCCGACTACACCGACCCGCTGCGCGACCGCAACGGCAACCCGGCCGTGCTCAGCGGCCTGGGCTACGAGAACAAGCAGGGCCGCTCGGGCATGTTCGCCCGCTTCGAACAACAGGTCACCAACCCGGATCCGTCCGGCGCCCGCGGCCTGACCGTGTTCGGCGCCATCCTCAAGAGCACCGGCGGCCAGGCGATCGAAGACCACTTCGTGCAACTGGGCCTGGTGCAGAAAGGCACCTTCGCCAGCCGCCCGCAGGACAACATTGCGTTTGTGATCACCCAGCAGAAGTACAGCGACGAAGCCATCGAAAACCTGCGCCTGGCGCGCGCCTCCGCAGGCGGCACCGGCACCCCCGCAGACAACCAGATCATGATGGAGCTCAGCTACGGCATCCAGGTCACCAAGCGCCTGCGCATTGCCCCGAACCTGCACTACGTGATCAACCCCGACCAGTTCAACGAACCCACCCGCACCAACGATCTGAAGAACGCGTTGATTGCTGGCATGCGGATCGACTGGAATCTGTGACCCGTAGAGAGGCTACGCGCGTTGCGCGCACGCTTAGCGGGAACCATTGTCTGAAGTGAGTGGCGGGTGCGTTGCATCTGTGTAATGACCCACCACTACCTAACGTTTGAATTCAGCGGCCGCCGGAGGCGGTCCGCTGAAATGATGGGTTCGGCGTCCCTGCGTAGCCCTAAAAGAAAAGCTCGAAGCCCTTCTTGAGTGCGGCACGAAATACCTCGATTGATAAAAAATTCGCACCGCCTTTGAGCCACCGAATTGCCCGCGACGGCCCAATTGAAGCTGCGGGGCTTGCCGAAAGATACTGTTGAATTGCGCCATACAGTTCATGAAATCCATGAACAAGATCAGCGTTTTCAAGTTGCGCAATCTCGACGTCCTCAACTGCTCCCTCTTGCAATCGAAAGAAGACCACACACGGTAGCGTCGCTTGGTCCTTGATGCCGAGTGCGTCAAAGAAATGAGCGTTAAATGCATCAACGGCGGCCTTTGTTCCGGCATGCAAGTAGAAGACGCTCAGTTCTTTACCGGATAGACGGTCAAGCTGTGCGAAGACGCCTTGGTTCTTCAGAACCTCGCGGATGGCTTGATCGGTGAAGTCGTAGAAGATGAATGCGAACGACTTGGCACGGCCTTTAGCGAGATGCTCGACGCGGATTTCATCGAAGCGCCGAAGGAAGGACTGAAGTCCGTGGCCGATACCGTTTCCACTACCTTGTTCGAAGATGGGGATCATGATTGAGACGCCGAACGCCTGAATTAAGCCGAGCCGCGAAGCGGCTTCTGCTTGAATGAATTGTTAGCGCTCAACGTGGGGAACAAACAGTGCCTCCATTTCGTCTCGCGCGGACACCAGTAGCGTAAGGGCGAAGGAAACGCACAAGCAACTGTAGTTATCCTCGACCTCGCAATGCACCCCGCGGCCACGCTCGTCGAACTGGCCAGTGCGGTAGAACGACAAGGGAAGGCCATGTACATGGCTGGAAAGGAACTTGTATAGCCAACGAAACTGCTGAACTTCCACGCCAGCTGCGGCAGCAATTGCCTCCAGCGGCGCGAGATATGCACTCTTGCCATGAAGGAGTTTGCGCTGATCTGACGCACGGAGAGCCAAGAAGAATGCATTGCTATTGAGTCGATCTCTAAGCTCAGCGGCCTGCGTCTGAAACCCCGGAATGTCGGCTGAGTTTGGATCCATCTCCTCAAACAGGTGAATCCTTGCCGTGCAGTCATGGAGATTGAAGATGTTCCAGCGACACTCCCACTCATCTTGAGTGGATTGCTCGATGCACAAGTAGAAGAACGCGAGCCTTACCTCGAGCAGGGATCTGACAAGTACGGCTAGTGAGGCGTAGTCCCAGTGGTCAGTGACCTTCTTTGACCATGACGTGCCTGGAGCCAAGATCGCTAAACTGACGCCGCGAGCGCATAGCGTTGTGAACAGAACGCTGGCATAGAAGTGGGCACCCGTTGGTGCTGGGATGCCGGCGCAGTTGCGAGAGACATTGAGGCAGTCACTAAGGACGCTCTCGAACGCCTTGATGCGTTCTTTGTAGTCGTCAGATGCGGCAGTGCTGGCGTTTTTCGCAGGGCGCCCCAACAGTTTGTTTATGAGTGCCAGGGACATGCTTTGAGCGCTAACGCCTGAGTTAAGCCGAGCCGCGAAGCGGCTTCGGCTTGAATGAGTTGTTAGGCAGTGAGTGGCCGCGAAGATTGGATGGTGCAACCATGCTCCCCAGCACTGCCGCCTGGACCGAGTGTGCCACAGCTTACGGGATGGAGCTTGCCAAGCGATGCAGCGGCGCGTGATGCCACCGAAACCAAATGCAATGAGCGCAGCGTACTAATAATGTGCGAGGGCGGAGTACCGAACTTGCCCCCCTCCCCGCAACGGTGATGACTACCGCCCGGAGCCGACCGCATGCATCCCAGTCAATGCACCGAAGCCGGATGCACGAACGTGTTTGCTCCACCACTGCCTAACGCCTGAATTAAGCCAGCCCGCGAAGCAGGCTCGGCTTAAATGAATTGTTAGGCCCCAACTCGATCATGTGTAACGACCTTAGTCGTCTGCACGGAAGTTGGGGTTGGCTTGGTAGCTGCCTGGAATGACTTCATCGGCTTGACTGACTCGCCATGCGCCCTTGATAGCGTGCGGCGGTACCTCGCCGTTCGGGTCGTACTTGCCAGAGATCTCGTAGACCCAGCCGCCTGGATTGGCCTTGGCCTCCCGAATCAAGTCACCGGGAGGCATCTGTCGGTTCATGTCAATTGGTTTAGAGAACAGTTTGCTGAGGAGCTTCATTGCGGCCTAACACCTGAATTAAGCTGAGTTGCGAAGCAACTTCGGCTTGGATGAATTGTTATACGCCGCGTAGCATCTGAGTAATTGCCTGTGACGCAACGGCAATAGCTGCTAAGACTGCACCTACTGAGTTCCATCTGACCTGCGCCTCCATAGTCTCTTTCAACTCAGCACCGAAGAGTTCAATGCCACCAAGGTTTGGCTTTTCGCCAGTCTTCTCGGCACGTTTTCGGCGCTTTTCCAGTGCGCCCCTCCGGGTCACCTTCACGTTGCTAGCATAGAGCCAAGCTCCAGCAGACATGAAGCCTGCAATTACGGAGAGCCACGTGAGTATCGTTGCCAGCATGATTGCACCGTATAACGTCTGAATTAAGCCGACCCGCGAAGCAGGTTCGGCTTGAATGAATTGTTAGCCGCTAACCGACGCAAATACGGCGGTGATGGCTGGCCAGTAACGCTGGCATACCTCACTGATGTCGTTAGCCATTGACGTAATCTTCTCGGCCCGCTCCAAGAGCGATAGTGCAACCGTGTTTTGGCGTGTTTCGGGCGGCGTGGCAGCCTCCCGCGAGATGGCGTTAAGTGCCTCAATGAGCTCATTGCGCTGGTTCCTTGTCAGGTCGCCGCTCTGAAGGATTGCCTCCGAAAGTCCTTTGAACGCTTGAGCAACTTGCGGCTCATTGAGCTGGACCAAAGCAGAAATGGACTGGTCCAAGCTACCTATTGAGCCAGTATTGACTGTGCCGACGACACTGTTATTGACCGAAATATTGTTCAAACGGACGTCTCCGACGTGAACTGGCTTGGGCCGCGGCTGAAACCGGGGGCCGCCCAAGGATGGCATGCCAACGCTAAAGGCTATCTCATCGCTCAGGTAGTTGAGCATGCGCTCGTGATTCTCCAGCTGTTGCTGCTCCATGCATGCCACCTTTGAGTAGCAATTGAGGCACAGCGGGATATTCTGATCCCCAACTTGATACATGGCCGGAGAAGGGCACTGATAGCACTTCATGTGACGTGATTCTCCCATTAGCGGCTAACGCTTGGATTAAGCCGAGTTGCGAAGCAACTTCGGCTTGAATGAGTTGTTAGGCAGTGAGTGGCCGCAAAGGTTGGATGGTGCAACCATGCTCCCCAGCACTGCCGCCTGGACCGAGTGTGCCACAGCCTGCGGGATGGAGCTTGCCCAGCGACGCACCGATGCGGACTGCTACCGAAGCCAAGTGCAACGAGCGTGCCGCGGCAATGACGGACAAGGGCGAAGCACCGAACTTACCGCAACCAGCAACGGTGATAGCGACTTGCCGGAGCCGACCGCCTGCATGCCAGCCAACCGACCGAAGCCCTACCCACCAACTGATTTGCTCCACCACTGCCTAGCGCCTGAATTAAGCCGTGCCGCGAAGCGGCATCGGCCTGAATGAATTGTTAGGGGGCAGCCTACGTGGCGTCATGACTGATCGCCAAGCTGCCGACGAACCATAGGTATGCAGACGCTGAGACTGTAAGCAGGTGCAGCACGCCCACCCAGCGCCACCGAAGGGCCAAGCCCGAAGGGGCAACTAGGGCGACTGTTACGACGAGCCCAGCTACCGGGAAATACCTAGCGGGTTGCGATGATTCAATGCCGGGAATGCCTGCCAGAAGACACGAGGCCGCAAAAACAAGGAAAGCAGAAAGGCTTGCAGCTGACGCCTTGAGCTTACCGTTTGGTGTTGCAGCGAGAGCAAAAACCGGGAGGATAGAAGTGAGCCCGATGAGTCCTGGTATGCCTTGTTCTGCGGCAAATAGAACGTGGCGCCAATCCATAAGCTGTCACTGCCCCCTAAAGCCTGAATTAAGCCGACCCGCGAAGCGGGTTCGGCTTGAATGAATTGTTAGGCCCCAGCTAACGCTGTGACCGACTCGACTGTGATGCTGCCATTAAAGCCTTCTGCAATGCACGCTGCGATGGCGTCCGAGAACTCGTCCGTCAGGGCAGAACCATCCGTGTCGTAGTCGTTGTCCGCTTGCAGCAGCAGCCGAGAGCCGTTCCACGAGCAATGAACGTTCTGGTGCCAGGGTCGGTGCGTGAATTCATCAGCGATGTCACAGGCAGCGGCAGCGCCGACCCGCTCAGGAACTCCACTACAGGCAAGGACTACTCGATACATGAGGCCTAACGCGTGAGTTAAGCCGTGCCGCGAAGCGGCATCGACTTAAATGAATTGTTAGACGCTCTGGATGAGTAAGTCACCGTATCCCCAGACGAGCGCACCCCAAATTGCCAAGATGGCAGCTGCCCAAGACAGAACGTGATGATGAGTCTTGAACATATGGAAGAGGGACCACGACTCTGCAAAAGTACCCCCACGAATCGATTCTAAGAATCCAGTGATGCGGAATTGTGCAAGTGCAGCGAAGATAGAGGTAATTGCACCACTTCGCTGGAACCACGACGCAAGTAATTCTGATTCTGGACGTAACACTGAGCACAAAGACAGTGGACCGACAACTAATGCCAAGAAGAGCAGAAACACTATCAAGCAGAGCTCGGCTTTAAGTTTCTTAGTGATGGTAATCGGCATGGTCGGCAACGTCTAACTAGTATTGGACCGCCGAAATGCGGTGTTGCGCGGAGTATCTTCGATCGCTGGCGCTTTGTGAATGGGGGAAAACCCCTAGCAGCGATAACGGGATTACACGATGGCTAGCGGACTCTACCATTACGAGGCTTCCAACCTTATCCAGCAAGGACGCGAGCGTATGAAGTACACCCCCAAAAACAATGGCGTAACAGCACGTCCGCCGGCGCGGTTGCTCGATCGAGTGCGTGACCGCTTGCGCGTTCGGCACTACAGCTTGCGCACCGAACAGGCGTGTCTCAGTTGGACACGGCGCTTCATCCTGGCCAGCGGCTCTCTACCGCAACGCACTGGGTATCGATCGACATCACGTGCCGGACAAAATCCCTAGCTTTCACAAACTTGAATAACGGCATCGTAGTGCAGACCATACAGTTACGACGCCCAACCCCAGAAACAAAAAAACCGCGCAATGCGCGGTTTTTTCGTCAGACCTTTTGCCAACCGATCAAGGACGACGCGCCAGCGCCTCCACGTCCTTGGCCTTGGGCAGCAGATCCTGCTTGGTCACCGCAAACGGCCCGATGCTCAGCATCGGCACTGCCACGATCACCGAGGAGATCACCACGATCACCGCGCCGATCATGTGCGTCTCGGCCAGGCCTTCCATCGACTCACCGCCGTAGATGTACAACGCCAGTGCCGACAGGAAGAACATCACCGCGGTGATCACCGTGCGCGAGAGCGTCTGGTTGATCGAGCGGTTCAGCACTTCCAGCGGCTCCACCCGCAACGCGCGGAAGTTCTCGCGCACGCGGTCGAACACCACGATGATGTCGTTGATCGCAAAGCCCATCACCGACAACAGGCCGGCCAGCACGGTCAGGTCGAATTCGCGGCCGGTCAGCGACACGAAGGCCACGGTGACCAGCAGGTCGAACAAGGCGGTCAGGCTGGCGACCACCGCGAACTTCCACTCGAAGCGGAAGGCGATGTAGATCAGAAAGCCCACCAGCATGAACACCGTGGCGTACACGCCGTTCAAGGCCAAATCCTTGCCGACCTGCGGGCCGACGAATTCGCCCGGCTGCACGGTGGCGGGGTTCTGCGCGGTGCTGACGGCCTTGCGCACTTCTTCGGCCACGCTGCTGGCGGCATCGTCGCGGTTGTTGTGCTGCTCGCGCGCCTGCAGGCGGATCATCACTTCGTTGCCGCCACGTGCGTTCTGCACCTGGGCGTTCTCGAAGCCGGCCCTGGCCAGCTGCTCGCGCACCTGGTCCACGTCCACGGTTTTCTGGAACGAGGTCTGCACCAGCGTGCCGCCGGTGAATTCCAGCGCGTAGTTGAAGCCCTTGCCGACGATGACGCCGACCGAGGCCACCGCGATCACCAGCATCAGGATCAGCACCGGCTTGCGCAGGCGCATGAAGTCGATCCTGGTGTCGTTCGGGATCAGATGAAGCGGAAAAATTTTCATTAAAAGATCTTCCTAAAAAGTCCGCACATGGATGTGCGGGCTCTTGCGAGGGACTCGCATTAAATAGCGACGGTCTTCAGCTTCTTGCGGCGGCCATAGATCAGCACCGCCAGCGCACGCGACACGGTGATCGCAGTGAACATCGAGGCGAAGATACCGATCATCATGGTCAGCGCGAAGCCCTTCAGCGGGCCGGTGCCGAACGCATACAGGGCCACCGCCACGATCAGGCCGGTGAGGTTGGCGTCCAGGATGGTGCCGCCGGCCTTTTCGTAACCGGCGGCAATCGCCGATTTAGCCGGCACGCCCAGCCGCAGCTCCTCGCGGATACGCTCGTTGATCAGCACGTTGGCGTCCACCGACAGGCCCACCGACAGCGCCAGGCCGGCAAAGCCCGGCAGCGTCATGGTGGCACCGAACAAGGACATCACCGCCACCACGATCAGCAGGTTGAACAGCAGCGCCACCGAGGTGATCGCGCCGAACACGCGGTAGTAGATGGTGAAGAACACCAGCGTGAACAGGAACGAGTAGATCACTGCGGTGACGCCGCGCTCCACGTTCTCCGCGCCCAGGCTCGGGCCGATCACGTATTCCTCGACGAAATCCATCGGCGCGGCCAGCGAGCCGGATTTCAGCAGTTTGGCCAGGTTTTCGGCCTCGGTCTTCTCCAGACCGGTGGTCTGGAAGTTCTTGCCGAACACACCCGCAATGCGGGTCGGCGACAAGGCTTCTTCCTTGACCCGAACGCTGCGCACTTCCTTGCCGTCGACCATGGTCACGGTGGGGATGCGCTCGATGTAGACCACCGACATCAGCTTGCCGACGTTGGCGCTGGTGTAGTCGAGCATGCGCTGGCCGGCGACGTTGTTGAGCGTCACCGCCACCGCCGGCATGCCGTTCTGGTCGGTGCTGACGCTGGCGCTGACCATCTGGTCGCCGGTCACCAGCGCGCGCTTGTTCAGCAGCACCGGCGCGCCGGTATCGCGCACGCGGTAGACCTTGGCTTCCGGCGGGATGCTGCCGCTGCGCACGGCGTCTTCGGCATTGCCTTCGACCACCGCACGGAATTCCAGCGAGGCAGTGGCACCGATCAGGCGCTTGGCCTCGGCGGTGTCCTGCAGGCCGGGCAGTTCGACCACGATGCGGTCTTCGCCCTGGCGCTGGATGGTCGGTTCGGACACGCCCAGCGCGTTGACACGGTTGCGCAAGGTGGTGAGGTTCTGCTCGATCGCGCCGCTGGCGATCTGCTTGAGTTCGGCCTCGGGCACCTTCACCGAGATGTTCTGGCCGCTGACGTCATAGGTCAGCGTCGGCTGCGACTTGGCCAGCGCGGTACGCGCAGCGTCGACGCTGGCCCCTTCGCTCACGCTGACCTGGATGCTGTTGTCGCCGCGACGCTCGACCGAGCGATAGGCGATACGGCCATCGCGCAGCGTGGTGCGGATGTCTTCGGCAAAGCCGTCCAGGCGCTTTTCAAGCGCGGCCTTCTGGTCCACCTGCATGGCGAAGTGCACGCCACCGACCAGGTCCAGGCCCAGCACCATCGGCCGGCCGCCCAGCTTGGCCAGCCAGTCCGGCACGGTCGAGGCCAGATTTAGCGCAACCGTGTAGTTCTCGCCCAGTTGCTGGCGCAGCACGTCGTTGGCGCGGGTCTGTGCCTGCAGGCTGGGCAGGCGCACCATCAGGCTGTCGCCCTCCTTGGTGACGGCCTTTGGCGTGATGCCGGCGGCCTTGAGGTCGGCGTCGATGCGGCTGCGCAAGGCGTCGTCGAGCTGGGCACCGCGGCTGGCGGTGATCTGCACGGACGGGTCCTTCTGGTAGATGTTGGGCAGCGCGTACAACGCACTGACCGCCAGCACCAGCAGGATCAGGAAATACTTCCAGCGAGGAAATTCGAGCATTGCGACAGTCCCGCGCGACACCATCCCGGCGACGCGCCTAGCAGTGAAAACGACTTCCAGCGGCCAACACAATGACGCCAGCGGTCGTCAGGTGGATGCGGCGGTGCGCGGAGCGGAGCGGTGCGCGCCGGTTCGCGGCACCGACTGCGCCCACCTGACAGTGGGCGCAGCAGGTTGGTTGCCGCTTAGTTGGCAGACTTCAGCGTGCCCTTGGGCAGCACGTGGCCGACGGCACTCTTCTGCACGCGGATGCGCACGTTGTCGGCCACTTCCACGGTGATGAAGTTGTCGCCGATGTCGGTGATCACGCCCGCCACGCCGCCGGAGGTGATGACTTCATCGCCGCGCGCCAGCTTGTCCAGCAGCGACTTGTGCTCCTTCTGGCGCTTCATCTGCGGGCGGATCATCAGGAAATACATGACCGCGATCAGGATGATCGGCAGCGCGAAGGTGGACAGGCTTCCCATCGGGCCGGGCGCCGGCGCGCCGCCAGTGGCCTGCGCCTGGGCGACGGGGATCAGGAAATCGAGCAGATTCATTCAGTGCGTCCTAGTTTTGGTGCCAGCGCGCCAAGCGGCCCGCTCGCTATTCAGGTACCGCCGGAGCGGAACAGCCGGGAATTATGCCATGCAGGTTCCAAACCGTCCGCGCGGGGCGCGGACGGCCGGTCTCAGCTGGTTTCCCCCGGCAACGGCGGCGTGGTGGCGCCGCGTGCCGCATAGAAGGACCGCCGGAACTGCGCAAAGGTTCCCGCCGCGATCGCCGCGCGCAGGTCGGCCATCAGCTTCTCGTAGTACCAGAGGTTGTGCAGGGTGCCCAGCATCGGCGCGAGCATCTCGTTGCAGCGGTCCAGGTGGCGCAGATACGAACGCGTGTAGCCGCTGCTGCAGGCATGGCAGCCGCAGCCCGGCTCGATGGTGTCCAGGTCGCGCTCGTACCTGGCGTTGCGGATGCGCACGGTGCCGAAGGAGGTGAAGTAATGCCCGTTGCGCGCGTTGCGGGTGGGCATCACGCAGTCGAACATGTCCACGCCACGCGCCACGCCTTCGACCAGGTCCTCGGGCCGGCCCACGCCCATCAGATAGCGCGGGCGCTCGGCCGGCAGGCGCGGATGCAGGTGTTCCAGCATCGCATTGCGCTCGTGCTCCGGCTCGCCCACCGCCAGCCCGCCGATGGCGTAACCGTCGAAACCGATGTCCTGCAGCCCGTCCAGCGAGCGGCTGCGCAGGTCCGGATGCACCCCGCCCTGCACGATGCCGAACAGCGCCGCGTCGTTGCCCAACCCGTCATGCGCCTGCCGCGAGCGCTGCGCCCAGCGCAGGCTCAGCTCCATCGAGCGCCGCGCCACCTCTTCGGTGGCCGGGTACGGCGTGCATTCGTCGAAGATCATCACGATGTCCGAATCGAGCACCTTCTGGATCTGCATGCTCTCTTCCGGGCCCAGGAACACCCGTGCGCCGTCGGTCGGCGAGGCGAAGGTGACGCCCTGCTCGGTGATCTTGCGGCGATGGGCCAGCGAAAACACCTGGAAGCCGCCCGAATCGGTGAGGATCGGCCCGTCCCAGCGCGCGAACCCGTGCAGCCCGCCGTGGTCGCCGATCACATCCAGGCCCGGGCGCAGATACAGGTGGAAGGTATTGCCCAGGATGATCTCCGCACCCAGCGCGCGGATCTGCTCGGGCAGGATGCCCTTGACCGAGCCATAGGTGCCCACCGGCATGAACGCCGGCGTCTCGACGGTGCCGCGCGGAAAGGTCAGGCGCCCACGGCGGGCATGGCCGTCGGTGGCTTGGAGCTGGAACTGGAGTCGGGACATGGAGGGGCCGGGAATGGGGAATCGGGATTGGGGAATCGGAGAAGCGGTTGGCAGGTGGCTGATCGTTCGGCGGATGCCGACTTACGATTCCCCATTCCCGATTCCCGATTCCCTGCTCCACAACAGCATCGCATCGCCATACGAAAAGAAGCGATAGCGCTGTTCGATGGCGTGTTGATAGGCGGCGAAGATGCGCTCGCGGCCGGCGAAGGCCGAGACCATCATCAGCAACGTGCTTTCGGGCAGATGGAAGTTGGTGACCATCGCGTCGACGCTGCGGATGCGGTAGCCGGGCAGGATGAAGATCTGGGTTTCGCCGGCAAACGGCAGCAACTCGCCCTCGGGCGCGGCATCGGTGATGCGCCAGGCGCTTTCCAGCGAGCGCACCACCGTGGTTCCCACCGCGATGACGCGCCCGCCACGCGCACGCGTGCGCCGCACCTGCTCGACCAGCGCGGCGCCGACGTTGAGCCATTCGGTGTGCATCACGTGCTGATCCAGCGCGTCCACGCGCACCGGCTGGAAGGTGCCGGCACCCACGTGCAGGGTGACATGGCCGAACTCCACCCCGCGCTCGCGCAGGCGCGCCAGCAATGCCTCGTCGAAATGCAGCCCGGCAGTGGGGGCGGCCACCGCGCCCACTTCGCGCGCGAACACGGTCTGGTAGCGCTCGCGGTCTTCCACCCCCGGCTCGCGACGGATGTACGGGGGCAGCGGCAGGCGCCCGGCCTCCAGCAGCCAGTGCTCCAGCGGCGTGGGGATCTCGAAGCGCAGCAGGTAGAACTCGCCGTCACGGCCCAGCACCTCGGCCTGGCCGCCGGCATCCAGCGCGATCCAGCTGCCGGCCTTGGGCGACTTGCTGGCGCCGATCTGCACGCGCGCCTGCCGCTCGCCCAGCAGGCGCTCGATCAGGATTTCCACCCGCCCGCCGCTGGCCTTCTGCCCGAACAGCCGCGCCGGGATCACACGGGTATCGTTGAAGATCAGCAGATCGCCCGGCTGCAGCAACTCGGGCAGATCGCGCACCTGCCGGTCGACCAGCGCCTGCGGCGACGGCGGCACCACCAGCAAGCGGCTGGCCGCACGCTCGGCCAATGGCGCCTGGGCGATCAGCTCGTCGGGCAGCGAATAGTTGAAATCGGACTTCTTCAAGGCCGCAGGATGTGTTGGCTGAGGAGCCGGCTATTGTAACTGCGGCGGGGAATGGAGATTCGGGAATCGGGAATCGTAAAAGCGGGCCAGTCTGCGCCGTATGAGTTTCGGCCCTCGGATCTGGCTCTTACGATTCCCCATTCCCCACTCCCGATTCCCGCCCCTCACCTCTCGAACTTCGTCGACAAAATGATCGACGTCGTCGTGCGCTCCACGCCGTCGATCGCGCCGATGGCGTCGGTGAGCACGTCCATCTCGTTGACGCCGCCGACCACGCCCAGGGCGATCAGGTCGTAGGCGCCGCTGACCGAATGCAGCAGGCGCACCTGCGGGATGTCGCGCAGCGCCTTGACCACCGCGGGCATCTTCTTGGGCAGTACGGTGATCAGGATGTGCGCGCGGATGCGGCCCTGTTCGTAGGCGTCGTGGGTGCGCACGGTGTAGCCGCTGATCACCCCATCGCGCTCGAGTTTGTCGATCCGGCTCTGCACGGTGGTGCGCGACAGCCCGAGCCGGCGCGCAATCTGCGCGGTGGAGGCGCGCGCGTCCTCGCGCAGCAGCGACAGCAGGCGTTCGTCGGAGGGAGTGATTTTCACTTTTCGCCCAAATGGTTCGTCGATTCGACGAAAATACCCGACTTCCTGCCCGGATTCACGCTGCCAAACGCCGATCTTCTGCCGATAATAGAAAGGGAACGCCACCTTGCAGGAGATGCGCCATGTCCGTCCTCGCCCCGCTCGCCCCGTTGCGCGCCCATGCCGGCCGCCGCCTGACCGATGGCCTGGACGATGCCAGCATCGCGCGCCTGGCCGCCAGCCACCCGGATCTCGCACACGCCATCGACGCGGCCGCTGCCGAGTACGCGCTGGTGCGCGCCGAGGCCGCCGACCTGCTGGACCTGGACGAAGACGCACAGATCGGCGCGGTGCAGGACGGCTTCATCAACTTCTACGCCGACGATGCGGTGACCCCGTACGTGGCGCTGGCCGCGCGCGGCCCCTGGGTGATCACGCTCAAGGGCGCGGTGCTGTACGACGCCGGCGGCTACGGCATGCTCGGCTTCGGCCACACCCCCGCGCCGGTGCTCGAGGCGATGGCGCGTCCGCAGGTGATGGCCAACGTGATGACGCCGAGCCTGGCGCAGCGCCGGCTCGACCGTGCGCTGCGCGCCGAGATCGGGCATACCCGCGGCGGCTGTCCGTTCGCACGTTTCATGTGTCTCAACTCCGGTTCCGAGGTGGTCGGCCTGGCCGCGCGCATCGTCGATACCAATGCCAAGCTGCACACCGATCCGGGCGCGCGCCATGCCGGCGCCAGCATCAAGCGCGTGGTGGTCAAGGGCAGCTTCCATGGCCGCACTGACCGCCCCGGCCTGTATTCCGATTCCAGCCGCAAGACCTACACCAAGTACCTGGCCAGCTACCGCGACGAAGACTCGGTGATCGCGATCGCGCCCTACGACGTGGCGGCGCTGCAGCGCGCCTTCGACGAGGCCGCGCGCAATCACTGGTTCATCGAGGCGGTGTTCCTGGAGCCGGTGATGGGCGAAGGCGACCCGGGCCGCGCATTGCCGGCCGCGTTCTATGCCGCCGCGCGCGAGCTGACCCGCCTGCACGGCAGCCTGCTGCTGGTGGATTCGATCCAGGCCGGCCTGCGTGCGCACGGCGTGCTGTCGGTGGTGGATTACCCCGGCTTCGAACAGCTCGACCCGCCGGACCTGGAGACCTACTCCAAGGCGCTCAACGCCGCGCAATACCCGTTGTCGGTGCTGGCGGTGACCGAACACGCCGCGCAGGTGTATCGCAAAGGCACCTACGGCAACACCATGACCACCAATCCGCGTGCGCTGGATGTCGCCTGCGCCACGCTGGCGTTGTTCACCCCGCAGGTGCGCGAGAACATCCGCACCCGCGGCGCGCAGGCGATCGCAAAGCTGCAGGCACTGCAGTCCGAGCTGGGCGGCCTGATCACCAAGGTGCAGGGCACCGGGCTGCTGTTCTCCTGCGAGCTGGCGCCGCAATTCAAGTGCTATGGCGCCGGTTCCACCGAGGAATGGCTGCGCCATCGCGGCGTCAACGTGATCCACGGCGGCGAGAATTCGCTGCGCTTCACCCCGCACTTTGCGATGGACGAAGACGAGCTGGATCTGCTGGTCGGATTGATCGGGCGTGCGCTGAAGGAAGGTCCGCGCCAGAGCCAGGCCGAGGCGGCCTGAGCGCCACCGATACGCATGGCGAGCAGTCGCAGTCGCTAGCGGGAAGCGGACGGTGCGCAGGACGTCGGTCACCGAGCGGTACACGCCGATGCGGAGCACCGGCCGCGCCCACCGGGCGGCCAGAGCGATGGTGGTGTAGACCGCTCGACTTCAAGGCGACGCAGGCAGTGCCTGCGCGCCTGTAGAACAGGCGCGGCCACTCCTGGGCAACCGCCACGCGCCGTCGGCGCTGCGCGCGGCGGGGGTGCTGCCTGGCCCGGTCAGATCGGCACGGCGCTCAGCTTGCGACGCAGGTAATTGGTCACTGCCCGGCGTGGCGACTTGCCGCGCCAGGACGCCCAGCACAGATGCGAGCCCACCGCGACCGTGCCGCCACGGTGGCCGAGCCCGAACCAGGTGCGATCGGGATGGAACGCGTCGCGCGCCGGGAACACGATGCCGGCAAACTCGCCGGCGTGCGCGTTGTAGAAACGCGTCAACCCGCGCGGGCCGGAAATCATCGGAATCTGCCGGTGGTCTTCCAGCGTCTCGGGCGCATGCATGGTGAAAATGTGCTCGATGAAGGCGCGCCAAAACGGATGTCCTGCCTCCGAGCCGAACACCGCATTGCCGATCTTGAACTGCTCGTTGCCGGGCGCGCCCTCTTCGATCGGCAGCACGCATTGCTGTGCCAGCACGTCCGCGCCCAGCGTGCGCAGCAGCTTGTAGTCGGTGTCGAAATAGAACCCGCCATAGGTATGCATGTAGGCGCAGCGGGCGATGTCGGCCTTCATCACACCGAAGCGGATCGCTTCGTAGCGGTCGGCCAATTCCGGGAAGGCGCGACGCATCAGCGCCGAGTTGTCGGCATCGTCCCAGACATGGCAGGTCCAGCCCGGCAGCAGCCGTTGCAGGCGGGCCTGGATTTTGCGCTCTTCCCAAAGCAGGTGCTTGGTCGGCGCAGTGAGATGGAACACGTGGGGAATCATGGGGGCTTCTCGGGGG